>DATMGW010000552.1:0-20873 GCA_035555295.1 Caldimonas sp. | reverse complement strand
GACGAGGTGGATGCGGGCGAGGCGCCCCCAGTCGAGGCGGCCGAAGATGCGCATGTCCGGGCCGACCGGCCGGGTCGACTTGGGAAACGGCATGTGCTCCCAGTAAGCGCGGTAGGCGGCGGCGCGCCGCGCGACGAAGTCCTGCGTCAGGTCTTCGCCGCGCAGGTTCGCGTAGTCGTTGGCGACTTCGTGGTCGTCCCAGACGAGTAGCCAGGGCGCGACGGCATGCGCGGCCTGGAGCAGCGGATCGCTCTTGTAGGTGGCGTAGCGGGCGCGGTACTCGGTCAGCGTCTTCGCTTCGCCGCCCTCATGCCGGCGGATCGCGTCGGGGCGCGACGCGTATTCGTAGATGTAGTCGCCGAGGAAGAGGATGAGATCGAGGTTCTCCGCCGCCGCATGGCGCCACGCGGCATAGTGGCCGACGTCGTAGCGCTGGCAGCTCGCGATCGCGAAGCGCAGCGACGCCGCCGCGGCGCCTGGGGCCGGCGCCGTGCGCGTCCGGCCGACGCCGCTTTGCTCGCCGAGGGCGCTGAAGCGGTACCAGTACCAGCGCGCCGGCTCGAGCCCGCCGGGTTCGGCATGGACGCTGTGCGCCCACTCGGCCTCGGCGCTCTCTTCGCCGCGTGCGACGACCTGCTGGAAGCGCTCGTCGTCGGCGACTTCCCAGCGCACCGGCACGTGTTCGGGCAGGCCGTCTCCGGTCAGGCGGGTCCACAGCACCATGCCGCTTTGCCGCGGCTGCCCCGAGGCGATGCCGAGCCCGAAGCGCGGCACGTCGGCGGCGCGCGCCGAGGGCGCGAAGAGCGGTGCTGCGCCGAGGGCGGCGGCTCCCTGGAGGAAGCGGCGGCGCGGGACGAGCAGGGTCAGACTCCCACTTCGTCGATCTCGCGGTAGACGTCGCGCAGCCACATCTTGACGCGCTGCCGATCCATCAGGCCGAGCCCGCTCGCATCCCGGTCGGACGTCTTCGCCTTCCAGAAGCTGCTGCTCGTGTTGTCGATCTTCTGCATCGCGCCTTCGTTCAGCTTCTTCATCGAGACGACGTGCGCGCCCATGCGGATGGCACGTGCCTGCTCGCCCGACTGCTCGAGCGTGCCGAAGTCGCTGCCGCGCACCTGGTTGCGAACAAGCACGTAGGCCAGGCCGGTGCCGAAGCGATCGAGGAGGCGGCGCAGCAGGTCGACCGAGTCCTTGCCCGAATCCATGACGTGCCAGTAGTGGAGCTTCATGCCGAGCTCGTCCGCGAGGCTCAGCACGCCGGCCTCTTCCATCCAGGTGGCGAGCGGGTCGTGTGTCTGCGCCGCCAGGTCGACGATGATGCGACGGCCTGGCACGTCGACGGCGGCCTCGACGATGGCATCGAGCGACTCGACCTTGTCGATCGCGACCGGCGACGCGTAGCCGGCGTAGAAGCGCATCAGCGCGCCGTGCGATCGGTCGGTGTCGAAGCCGAGGAAGGGCAGGTCCTTGTCGATCAGGTACTGGGCCAGGACCCGCGCCATCAGCGACTTGCCGACACCGCCTTTTTCGCCGCCGATGAGGTGGATCGGGGTCGTCATCACTTGGCCGGCGCTGCGCCCGTGGGCACGGCGACGTCGATCGTCTTCTCGACGACCTTGCCGGCGACCTTGACGGTCGAGCCGACGACGGCGCTGCCGACCGAGACGGCAGCCCCGCCGACGCTGACCGCCGCGCTCGCCGCCATGCCGGCGACGCTGACGACGGAGCAGCCGGACACGGCGACGGCCAATGCAACGGCGGTGGCGAGCTCGCGGATACGCCGGGAGGGCAGAGGGCTCATGGAAAAGATTGTCGCGCAACGAACCCGGCCGGGCGACGACTTTGCATCGAAGCGTGTCGCTTCGATGCCGCAATCCGTCACGAGTGGCAACGTCGCCGATCGCTCAGCCGCGGCCGACGAAGGGCATCTTCGTGGCCATCACCGTCATGAACAGGACGTTGGCTCCCGGCGGCAGGCCCGCCATGTGGACGACCGCGTCGGCGACGTGGCGCACGTCCATGCGCGCCTCGACGGCGAGCTCGCCGTTCGCCTGCGGCACGCCCTGCGTCATGCGCTCGGTCATCTCGGTGGCGGCGTTGCCGATGTCGATCTGGCCGCAGGCGATGTCGTAGGCGCGGCCGTCGAGCGCGGTCGACTTCGTCAGGCCCGTGATGGCGTGCTTGGTCGCCGTGTAGGGGCTGCTCCGCGGCCGCGGCGCGTGCGCCGAGATCGAGCCGTTGTTGATGATGCGGCCGCCGCGCGGCGACTGGCTCTTCATCATCCGGAACGCCTCCTGCGTGCAGAGGAAGACGGCCGTGAGATTGATGTCGACGACGGTTTTCCACTGCTCGACCGTGAGGTCTTCGAGCGGCAGCGGCGGCGCTCCGGTGCCGGCGTTGTTGAAGAGCAGGTCGAGCCGGCCGAAGGCGTTGCGCGTCGCCGCGAAGAGCGCCTTGACGGCGGCCGGATCGGTCGCGTCGGTGGGAACGGCGAGCGCATTGGCGGCGAGCTTGCCGGCGGCCGAGCGCGTCGCTTCGAGCGCGTCGGCGCGGCGACCGGCGAGGGCGACGTGCCAGCCGGCCTCGAGCAGGGCGAGCGCCGAGGCGCGGCCGATGCCGCTGCCCGCGCCGGTGACGATGGCGACTTTGTTGTTCATCGATGCAACTCCCGGTCGAAGCGGTCCGACATCATGCATCCGCCGGGGTCGGCGTTGCGCTCTCTTCGGCGAAGCAGCCGCTGAAGGTGAACCAGAGGCTCGCGTAGATCACGGTCGTGTAGAAGAGGACCAGGGGCGTCGCGATGTAGGTCGCCTGCTGCGGCCCGGCCAAGGCGACGAGCAGGCTCAGCAGCAACGTGAAGACGAGGCCGAGGCCGATCCAGACGAGGCCGTAGACCGCGAACGCGCCCTTGTTGCGCCAGATCGCGACGCTGCTGAAGAAGAGCGCCTTGGCCCAGCCCTGCTCGCCCCACCAGACGAGGCCGGGCGCGTGCCAGAACGGAATCGACAGCAAGGCGCCGAGGGCGACGCGCAGCAGGAAGCCCGCCTGCAGGCGCGAGTCTCCGAGCTGCGCTTCGATCGCCTCGGGCGTCGCCTGCGGATTCGCTGCCGTGTCGAGGAGGGAGACGAGCGCATCGCCTTCGACCACGGCGATGAGCCCGATCGCGACGAAGGCCGCAACCAGATAGGCGAGGCCGAGCTTGAGCATGCGGACGATGCGCGGCCGGTCCGCCGCCGCGAGCGCCAGGAAGGCACCCGGCACCGGCCGCTCGCCGGCGACGCTGAGCCGGCTCGCGATCATGAAGAGAAGCGAGCCGAACGGCGCGATCAGGAGCAGGATCGGCCGGCCGATCAGCGGCACGCGGATCAGCACGAACAGGACCAGCGCGCACGCGGCGAACAGCGCGGTGAAGCCGAGCGGCTGGCGAAAGAAGACCTGGAAAGCGCGGCGCACCCAGGTGACGCCTTCGGCCGGCCGGGCCAGCAGCAGCTTCATGAGGCGAGCCGGTGCCGCGCCGGGTGCCACGGCGCTTCGCGGCGCTGCAGCAGGACGCGCTCGAAGTGGTCGGGGTCGTGCGCCTTCAGCACGACCGCCTCGCGCGGCAGGTGCACGTCCCACGAGCGCGACAGCCAGAAGCGGAACGCCGCGGCGCGCATCAGCGCCGGCAGCAGGCGCAGCTCGGCGTTCTCGAGCATGCGCACGCTCTCGTAGGCCTGAACGAAAGCTTCGGCGCGGTCTTCGGCGAGGCGCCCCGACTCGAGGTCGATGCACCAGTCGTTGAGGGCGACGGCGATGTCGAAGAGCAGGCAATCGACGCCGGCGAAATAGAAGTCGAAGACGCCGGCCAGCGTCTTGCCCTCGAACATGACGTTGTCGCGGAACAGGTCGCCGTGGATCGCGCCGCACGGCAGCGCCGCGTACGCCGGCGCCGCGGCGAGATGCTGCTGGAAGACGAGCTCGTCTCGCATGAGTTCGGCGCGGTCGGGGTCGAGATGCGGAACGACGATCGGCACCGTCTCGTTCCACCACGCCAGGCCGCGCAGGTTCGGCTGCGCCGGAGCGAAGTCGCTGGCCGCGACGTGCAGGCCGGCAAGCATCGTGCCGACGCTGGCGCAGTCGGCGGCGTCGGGCGCCAGGTGGTGCTCGCCCGGCAGGCGGTCGACGACGGCGGCGGGCTTGCCCTTGAGCGACAGGAGCAGGGCGCCGCTGGCATCGGGGTGCGGGCCGGGGACGGGCATGCCGCGGTCGGCGAGGTGCTTCATGAGCTCCAGGTAGAACGGCAGTTCGGCAGCGGTCAGCCGCTCGAACAGCGTCAGGACGAACCGCCCCTGGCTCGTGTCGGCGAAGTAGTTGGTGTTCTCGATGCCGCCCGCGCACGGCTCGAGCATGCGCAGGGCGCCGATCGCCAGCCCGTCGATCAGGCGAGCCGCCTCGTCGAACGAGACCTCGGTGAAAACCGCCATCGAAAGAGGAAGGGGGTGCGCCTGGATGGGTTCTTAGAAGCTAAGCACGTTCCACACGCGTTTGCCCGGAGAGCCGCGCGAAGGGATCGACCCTTCGGTGAGATCGCGCGAGCCGTCGCCGGTGAGGACTTCGTAGCTCGGCACGTTGCCCTTCGGAGCGACCGTTACCTTCTGCAGCTGGCCGCGAACCCGCAGCTCCTCGATGCGGGCGCGGCTGTCGTCGATCACGGTGCGCTTGACGATCGGTTCGTTCGCCGCCCGGTCGGCGGCGGCCGAGGCTTCGACGGGCGACTCGCGCGGCGGCGCTGGCGTCGGGTCGGCCGCGTTCGCGAAGGCGCCGAGCCCGAGCAAGGCTCCGGCGAAGAGTGCCCGCGGCGTCGCTTTCATGCTGCCATTCTAGGCCGGCCCGTGCCGGGGCGTTCCCGCACAATCGCACGAATGGTGGACCGGACACTGCTGCTCGTCGACGGATCGAGCTACCTCTATCGCGCCTATCACGCGCTGCCCGACCTGCGCAGCCCGAGCGGCTTCCCGACCGGGGCGATCCGCGGCGTCGTCTCGATGATGAAGCTGTTGCGCGAGCAGTACCCGGCGGCGCACGGCGCGTGCGTCTTCGACGACAAGGGCAAGACCTTCCGCGACGACTGGTACCCCGAGTACAAGGCGAACCGCACGGCCATGCCGGAAGACCTGGCGCTGCAGATCGAGCCCATCGTCGAGGCGATCCGGCTGCTCGGCTGGCCGGTCCTCACGGTGCCCGGCATCGAGGCCGACGACGCGATCGGGACGATCTCGTGCATGGCCGCCAAGGGCGGCTTTCGCGTCGTCATCTCGACCGGCGACAAGGATCTGGCGCAGCTCGTCGACGAGAACGTCACGCTCATCAACACGATGAGCAACGAGAAGCTCGACGTCGCCGGCGTCGTCGCCAAGTTCGGCGTCCCGCCCGAACGCATCGTCGACTACCTGGCGCTGATCGGCGATTCGGTCGACAACGTCCCCGGCGTCGAGAAGGTCGGGCCGAAAACGGCGACGAAGTGGATCGCCGAGCACGGCTCGCTCGACGCCGTGATCGCTGCGGCGCCGACGATCAAGGGCGTCGTCGGCGAGAACCTGAGGAAGGCGCTGCAATGGCTGCCGCAGGGCAAGCGCCTGGTCACCGTCGCCACCGACTGCAACCTCAGTGGCCACGTCCTCGGCTGGCCGGAATTCGATGCGCTGGCCCTCGGTGAGATCGACGTGCCCAGGCTCATGGCCTTCTACGATCGCTACGGCTTCGGGGCGATGCGGCGTGAGCTCGAGGCCTCGCTCGGAGCGAAGGCCGAAGCGGCACCCGAGGGCGGTGCGGGTGCCGCGGCGGCGACGATCGAGCTGCCCGCCGTCGTGCCGAGCGAGGCGATCGTCAAGCGCTACGAGACGGTGACCACGCTCGAAGCGCTCGACGCCTGGGTGGCGCGCGTCGCGGCCACGGAGCTCGTCGCGCTCGACACCGAGACCGATTCGCTCGACCCGATCCGGGCCCGCATCGTCGGCATCTCGCTCGCGGTGGCGCCCGGCGAGGCGGCCTACATCCCGCTGCGCCACGACTACGCCGGCGCTCCCGATCAGCTGGCCATCGAGACCGTGATCGCGCGCCTCGGGCCGTGGCTCGAGAACCCGGATGCGGCCAAGGTCGGGCAGAACACCAAGTTCGACACGCACGTCTTCGCCGGTGCCGGCGTCGCGGTGCGCGGCTACCGCCACGACACCCTGCTCGAAAGCTACGTCCTCGAGGCGCACAAGCCGCACAGCCTCGAAAGCCTCGCTTTTCGCCACCTCGGCCGCACCGGCCTGAGCTACGAGCAGGTCTGCGGCAAGGGCGCGAACCAGATCCTGTTTTCGCAGGTCGAGGTCGGCCGTGCCGCCGAGTACTCGTGCGAAGACAGCGACATGACGCTGCACGTGCATCAGGCGCTCCTGCCGCGAATCATGGAAGAGCCGGGGCTGGCGCGCGTCTACGCCGAGATCGAGATCCCGATCTCGGCGATCCTGGCGCGCATCGAGCAGACCGGCGTGCTCATCAATTCGGCGCTCCTGGCGGCGCAGAGCCAGGCGCTGGCCGAACGCATGGTGGCGCTCGAGGCCGAGGCCTACGCGCTCGCCGGCCAGCCGTTCAACCTCGGCAGCCCGAAGCAGATCGGCGAAGTGCTGTTCGGCAAGCTCGGCATGCCGGTGAAGCGCAAGACGGCGAGCGGCGTGCCGTCGACCGACGAAGACGTCCTGCAGGAGCTCGCCGCCGACTATCCGCTGCCGGCCAAGCTGCTCGAGCACCGCGGCCTGGCGAAGCTGAAAGGGACCTACACCGACAAGCTGCCGTTGATGGTCAACGCGGCGACCGGCCGCGTCCACACCAACTACGCGCAGGCGGTGGCCGTGACCGGGCGGCTGTCGAGCAACGATCCGAACCTGCAGAACATCCCGATCCGCAGCGCCGAGGGAAGGCGCATCCGCGAGGCCTTCATCGCGCCGGCCGGGGCGAAGATCCTCTCGGCCGACTACTCGCAGATCGAGCTGCGCATCATGGCGCACATCTCGGGCGACGCGGGTCTGCTCGCCGCCTTCGGCGCGAGCGTCGACGTGCACCGGGCGACCGCCGCGGAGGTGTTCGGCGTCGCCGTTCCCGAGGTCTCGAGCGAGCAGCGGCGCTACGCCAAGGTCATCAACTTCGGCCTCATCTACGGCATGAGCGCCTTCGGCCTGGCCGCCAACCTGGGCATCGAGCGCGGCGCCGCGACCGCCTACATCGAGCGCTACTTCGCGCGCTATCCGGGCGTCAAGCGGTACATGGACGAGACCCGCGCGTCGGCGCGCGACAAGGGCTACGTCGAGACGCTGTTCGGGCGGCGCGTCTGGCTGCCCGACATCAAGGCCGGCGGCGGGCCGCGGCGCAGCGCCGCCGAGCGGCAGGCGATCAACGCGCCGATGCAGGGGACCGCCGCCGACCTCATCAAGCTCGCGATGATCGCCGTGCAGGGCACGCTCGACCGCGAAGCGCGGGCGACGCGGATGATCATGCAGGTCCACGACGAGCTCGTCTTCGAGGTGCCCGAGGCCGAGCTGGCCTGGGCCCGCGAGGCGGTGCCGCGCATCATGGCCGGCGTCGCGGCGCTGGCGGTGCCGCTGGTCGCCGACGTCGGCGTCGGCGCCAACTGGGACCAGGCGCACTGACCCCGGGCGCCGAACGAGCGGCACCGTCTACTAGGGCAAGACCCCTTCCATTGGCGCTGCCATGCCCTATGGTGCGCGCAACGCGGCGCGACCAGAGGTCCGACATCGATCCACCGCTTCTCCAGGTCGACAACGTCACCGTGCGCTTCGGCGGCATCACCGCCCTCGAAGGCGTTTCCTTCGTCGTGAGCGCGGGACACATCGTCGGCTTCATCGGCCCGAACGGGGCAGGCAAGACGACGATGTTCAACTGCCTGTCGCGGCTCTACGCCTTCAGCGAAGGGCAGATCCGTTTCGAGGGCCGCTCGATCCTCGAGACGCCGTCGTACGGCATCGCTGCGCTCGGCATCGGCCGCACCTTCCAGAACCTGGCGCTGTTCCGCTCGATGAGCGTGCGCCAGAACATCATGGTCGGCGGCCATTCGCACACCGGTACCGGCTGGCTCGCCAACGCGCTGCGCCTGCCGCGCGTGCGCGTCGAGGAGGCGCGCCTGGGCGCGCAGGCCGACCGGCTGATCGCGTTGCTCGGCCTCGGCGGTGTCGCCGACGCGCCGGTGATGGACCTGCCCTTCGGCACGCAAAAGCGCGTCGAGCTCGGCCGGGCGCTCGCCTGCCAGCCCAAGCTGCTGCTGCTCGACGAGCCTGCCGGCGGCCTGAACCACGAAGAGGTCGAGGCGCTGATGGAGCTGCTGCGCCGCGTCCGCGCCGAGCTCGACCTGACGATGCTGCTCGTCGAGCACCACATGAGCATGGTGATGCGAATCTCCGACCGCGTCGTCGCGCTCGACTTCGGTCGCAAGATCGCCGATGGGACGCCGGCCGAAGTGCAGGGCAACGCCGAGGTCGTCCGCGCCTATCTCGGGACCGACGCATGAATGCGGCGCTGCTCGACGTGCGGGGCCTGCACGCGAGGTACGGGCCGACGCGTGTCCTGCACGGAATCGACTTCGCGGTCGCCGAAGCCGGCATCACGACCATCCTCGGCGCCAACGGCGCCGGCAAGACGACGGCGCTGCGCGCCGTCTGCAACATGATCAAGAACGAAGGCGAGGTGCGACTGGGCGGAGCGCGCATCGACGGCCGGCCGACCGAGGCGATCGTGCGCCTCGGCGTGGCGCATGTCCCCGACGGGCGCGGCACCTTCATGAACCTGAGCGTCGAGGAGAACCTGCGCCTGGGGGCTCACACGCGGCGCGATCGCGCCGGGGTCGCTGCCGACTGCGAGCGGATGTACGAGCATTTCCCGCGCCTCAAGGAGCGGCATCGCCAGCAGGCCGGAACGCTGTCCGGCGGCGAGCAGCAAATGCTCGCCGTATCGCGCGCTCTGATGCTGCGACCGCGGCTGCTCCTGCTCGACGAGCCTTCGTTCGGCCTGGCGCCGCGCATCGTCCAGCATCTGTTCGAGATCCTGCGCACGATCCAGGCGAGCGAGCGCATCGGCATGCTGCTCGTCGAGCAGAACGCCGCACTGGCCCTGAAGCTCGCCGACCACGCCTACCTGCTCGAAACCGGACGGGTCGTCATGTCGGGCCCGTCCGAGGTGATTCGCAGCGACGAATCGATTCGCCGCTCGTACCTCGGCTATTGACCATGAACGCATTGCTGCACCAGATCCTGTCCGGCCTGGCCACCGGCGGCATCTACGCGAGCGTCGCCCTGGCGCTGGTCATGATCTACCAGGCGACGCACCTCGTGAACTTCGCCCAGGGCGAGCTGGCGATGTTCTCGACCTACATCGCCTGGGCGCTGATCGAGGCGGGCGTTCCCTACTGGGGCGCGTTCGCGCTCACGGTCGTCTTCGCCTTCGTGCTCGGCGTCGTCATCGAGCGCGTCATCGTCCGGCCGGTCGAGGACGCGCCCATCCTCGCCATCGTCATCGTCTTCATCGCCCTGCTCGTCATCTTCAACAGCATGGCCGGCTGGATCTTCACCTACACGATCAAGCCCTTCCCGAGCCCGTTCCCGACCGAGCCGCTGTTCGGCAACTCGTACCTCTCCTCGCACGAACTGGGCTCGATGGGGATCACCCTGGTCGTGCTGCTCCTGCTGTTCGTCTTCTTTCGCTTCACGCCGCTCGGCCTGGCGATGCGCGCCGCGGCGCAGAACCCGGTCTCCAGCCGCCTCGTCGGCATCCGAGTCGGCTGGATGCTGGCGCTCGGCTGGGGCCTGGCCGCGGCGATCGGCGCGATCGCCGGGATGATGGTCGCGCCGGTGGTCTTCCTCGAGCCGAACATGATGGGCGGCATCCTCCTCTATGCGTTCGCCGGCGCGCTGCTCGGCGGCATCGACAGCCCCGGTGGCGCGGTGATCGGCGGCTTCATCGTCGGCGTGCTCGTCGTGCGGCCTTCGGGCATGTTCGGCCAGGTCCACGTCAACCGCGTCTGAGCGACCATGGCCGCGCCTGCTCCGCCCAGCTCCGCCATCGACGTGCGCAAGCTTGCCGGCGTCGCGCTCGCCTGCGCGCTCGCCTGCGCGCTGCCCTTCGCGCTCGGCAGCTATCACGTCTTCCAGCTGACGCTGGTCCTTGTCTACGCGATCGCCCTGCTCGGTCTCAACATGCTGACCGGATTCAACGGCCAGATCTCGCTCGGCCACGGCGCCTTCTACGCGATCGGCGCCTACACCGCGGCGATCCTGATGGACAAGGCCGGCATGCCGTACTGGGCGACGATCCCGATCGCCGGCGCCGTCTGCGGCGTCGCTGGATTCCTGTTCGGCCTGCCGGCGCTGCGCCTGGAAGGCCTCTACCTGGCCCTGGCCACCTTCGCGCTCGGCGTGGCGATGCCGCAGATCCTCAAGCACAAGAGCATCGAGGAATGGACCGGTGGCGTGCAGGGCATCGTCATCGTCAAGCCCGACCCTCCCGGCTGGCTGCAGCTGTCGCAGGACCAGTGGCTCTACTTCTTCACCCTGGCCTGGCTGCTCGTAGCCTTCGTCGTCGCCTGGAACCTGCTGCGCGGCCGGATCGGTCGGGCGATGATCGCGATCAGGGATCAGCCCATTGCGGCGCAGGCCATGGGCGTCAATACTGCGATCGTCAAGTCGATGACCTTCGGCGTGTCGGCGCTCTATACCGGTGTCGCCGGTGCGCTCGGGGCGATCGCGATCCAGTTCGTCGCCCCCGACTCGTTCGGGATCTTCCTCTCGATCACGCTGGTGGTCGGAATCGTCGTCGGCGGCCTGGCATCGATCTCGGGGGCTGTCTATGGCGCGATCTTCATCCAGTTCGTTCCCAACATCGCCGACAAGCTCTCGAAGGCGGCGCCGTGGGCGATCTACGGCGTCATCCTGATCGCCTTCATGTACGTGATGCCGACAGGGGTGGCCGGTTTCGTCCGGCTGACCCTTGCCAGGTGGTTCCGCCGGCGGGGGCCTTGACCCGCGAAATTTTTCGCCGCGCGGGCGGCGAGAGAATCGTCCTCAAACCATGGAGCGAGACATGAAACGATCCCTTGTTCGAATCGCCCGCTGGGCGGCAGCCGGCGCGCTGATCGCGTCGTCCCTGGCCGGCCCGGGCGTCTACGCGCAAGCGGCGAAGTATGGCCCCGGCGCCTCGGCCACCGAGATCAAGCTCGGCCAGACGATGCCCTACAGCGGCCCAGCCTCGGCCTACGGGACGATCGGCAAGCTGCATACGGCCTACTTCAAGATGATCAACGACAACGGCGGGATCAACGGCCGCAAGATCAACCTGATCAGCCTCGACGACGGCTACAGCCCGCCGCGGGCGGTCGAGCAGATTCGCCGCCTGGTCGAGCAGGACGAGGTGCTCGCGCTGTTCCAGACGCTCGGAACGCCGAGCAATTCGGCGATCCAGAAATACGTCAACGCGAAGAAGGTGCCGCACCTGCTGCTCGCCACGGGCGCCACGAAGTGGGGCGACCCGCAGCACTTCCCGTGGACGATGGGCTTCAACCTCAGCTACCAGTCCGAAGGCCAGATCTACGCCAAGTATCTGCTGAAGAACAAGCCGAACGCCAAGATCGGGATCCTCTACCAGAACGACGATTACGGCAAAGACCTGCTGAAGGGCGTGATGGACGGACTCGGCAGCGCGAACGCGAAGATGGTCGTGTCGCAGCAGAGCTACGAGGTGACCGACGCGACGGTCGACTCGCAGATCCTGACGCTGCAAAGCTCGGGCGCCGACACCTTCATCAACATCACGACGCCGAAGTTCTCGGCGCAGGCGATCCGCAAGGCCTGGGACTCGGGATGGAAGCCGCTGCACATCGTCAACAACGTCGGCGCGTCGGTCGGCTCGGTCCTCGTTCCCGCCGGACTCGACAAATCGGTGGGCCTGCTCACCCTGCAGTACTACAAGGACCCGAACGACCCGCAGTGGAAGGACGACCCGGCGATGCTCGAATGGCGCGGCTTCATGGGCCGCTACTACCGTGAGGGCGACCCGAAGGACGCCTCGAACCTGTATGCCTACATCACGGCCCAGCTGATGGTGCAGATCCTGAAGCAGTGCGGCAACGACCTGACGCGCGAGAACGTGATGAAGCAGGCGGCCAACCTGAAGAACGTGAAGCTGCCCCTGCTGCTGCCCGGGATGACGGTCGACACCAGTCCCACCGATTTCTATCCGATCCAGCAGGGCCAGCTCGCGCGGTTCACCGGGACCCTGTGGCAGGGCTTCGGCGAGTTGATCAGCACCGACGTCAAATAATCCGATGCGCGCGATCCGCGCGCCTTGCATCGTTCCGCAGCCGCCGCGCCACGCGCGGCGGCGATGATCGCGCCCGTGCCATAGTCGGTAGCGGCGGCGCCGGCGAGTCTTGCGCTGTCACCGTCTTGTCGCAGGACCTTCATAAACTCGCCTCATGACGCCGCCCGCCCCAGGCCACCCGGTTGGCGTGCCGCCGCTGCTGAACCGGGAAAGCGCGATCCTCGAATTCAACCGCCGCGTCCTCGCCCAGGCGCGGCGCCAGGACGTGCCGCTGCTGGAGCGGCTGCGCTACGTCTGCATCGTCTCTTCCAACCTCGACGAATTCTTCGAGGTGCGCTTCGCCGACAGCCTCGAGGCCTCGCGGCGCGCCGGCACCGGAGTCAGCGGTGCCGACATCGACGCCCTCGCCGCCGACGTGCTCGCCCTGATCGACGCGCAGTACGCGGTCTTCAACGACGAGCTCATGCCGGCGCTCGAAGCGAGCGGCATCCACATCGTCAACCATGCCGACCGCAACGACGCCGAGCGGCGCTGGGTCGCACGCTTCTTCGACACGCAGGTCCGGCCCCTGCTCGTTCCGGTCGGACTCGATCCGGCGCACCCGTTCCCGCAGGTCGCGAACAAGTCGCTCAACTTCATCGCCCGGCTCGCCGGCAAGGACGCGTTCGGTCGCCGCAACACCGTCGCCATCGTCAAGGTGCCGCGCGTCCTGCCGCGCGTCATGCGCCTGCCGGGCAAGGGCAGCGCGGCCCAAGCGTTCGTGCTGCTCACCAGCGTGATCCGTGCCCACCTCGGCGAGCTGTTTCCCGGCCGCGAGGTCGAGGCGTTTTCGCAGTTCCGGATCACGCGCGATTCCGACCTCGAGCTCGACGCCGACGTGAGCAACCTGCGCCAGGCGCTCCGCTCAGGACTGACGACGCGCCACTTCGGGCAGGCGGTGCGGCTCGAGGTCGTCAGCACCTGCCCGGCCGAGCTGTCGGAGTTCCTGCTTGCCCAGTTCAACCTGCCCGGATCGGCGCTCTACAAGGTCAACGGGCCGGTCAACCTGGTGCGAATGAACGAGCTGATCGATCTGGCCGACGCGCCGCAGCTGCGCTTCCCGCCGTTCGAGCCGGCCTGGCCGGCGAGCCTGCCTCGGCAGCGTTCGATGTTCGACCGGATCCGCGCCGGCGACCTGCTGCTGCACCAGCCGTTCGAGTCGTTCGAGCCGGTCGTGCAGTTCGTTCGCGAGGCCGTCGCCGACCCGGCCGTGCTCGCCATCAAGCAGACGATCTACCGCGCCGGCAGCGAGTCGCCGCTGATGGACCTGCTCATCGAGGCGGCGCGGCGCGGCAAGGAAGTGATGGCCGTCGTCGAGTTGCAGGCGCGCTTCGACGAGGAGGCCAACATCAACTGGGCCGAGCGCCTCGAGGCCGTCGGCGCCCAGGTCGTCTACGGCGTCGTCGGCCTGAAGACGCACGCCAAGCTGCTGCTCGTGACGCGGCGCGAGGACGGTCGCCTCAAGCGCTACGCCCATCTGTCGACCGGCAACTACAACCCCAAGACGGCGCTGCTCTACACCGACCTGGGACACTTCACGGCCGATGCCGATCTCACCTCCGACGCCGACGCCGTGTTCCAGCAGCTCGCGAGCCTCGGCCGCACGCGCCCCCTGCACGCCATGCTGCAGGCGCCCTTCACGCTGCACAAGCAGATGCTCGCGCACATCGCTCGCGTCGCCGAGGCGGCGGCGGCCGGGCGGCCGGCGCGCATCGTCGTGAAGATCAACGCCCTGACCGACGTGCCGCTCATCGAGGCGCTCATGGCGGCGGCGCGCGCCGGCACCGAGATCGACCTCGTGGTCCGTGGCGCCTGCATGCTGCGCCCCGGCGTCGCCGGTTCGACCGAGCGGATCCGTGTCCGCTCGGTCGTCGGGCGCTTTCTCGAGCACTCGCGCATCGCCTACTTCCGCTGGGGACACGACGACGCGGACGAAGCACTGTTCCTCTCGAGCGCCGACTGGATGGGCCGCAACATGTACGGCCGGATCGAGGTCGCCTGGCCGGTACGCGACGCGGGGCTGCGCCAGCGCGTCATCGACGAATGCCTCGTGCCGTATCTGCACGACACGCAGGACGCCTGGATGCTCGCCGCCGACGGCAGCTACAGCCGCACGGCGAGCGGCAAGGAATCGGCGCAGCAGGCGCTGATGCGCCGCTACGCGTCGCACGTCTGATGGACCTGATCCTCTGGCGGCACGCCGAAGCGGCGCTGGAAAGCGCCGGCGAGGACGATCTCGCGCGCCCGCTCACCGCCAAGGGCGAGCGCCAGGCCGAGCGCATGGCCGAGTGGCTGAATCATCGCCTCGCCCATTCGACGCGCATCCTCGTCAGCCCGGCGCTGCGCTGCCAGCAGACGGCCAAGGCGCTCGGGCGCAAGTTTCGCACCGTCGCCGACCTCGCTCCGGGAGCGAGCGCGCAGGCCGTACTGCGCGTCGCGCGCTGGCCCGATTCGAGCGAGTCCGTGCTCGTCGTCGGTCACCAGCCGACGCTGGGGCTCGTTGCATCGCTGGCCCTGACCGGTACCGAGCAGACGTGGCCGATCAAGAAGGCTGCGGCCTGGTGGATCCGGCAGCGTCCGCGCGACGACGAGAGCCACATCGTGCTGCAAGCCGTGCAATCACCCGATTGCCTCTGACGAGCCTCGCCGGCCGCTTGCCCGACAGGGCGATGGGTCCGGCAACTACGCGACGTTCAGCGTCGGCTGCAGTAAGGCCGTCCTCGCCCAGGCCTCGGTCTCCTCGCGCAACAAGTGCACGGCGCGCGGATGCGACTCGGCCCACCCGGAGGCGAGCACGATCGTCGGCGCGCCGCCGTTCACGCCAGCCAGGGCGATGGCGCCGGCCTCGACGTCGTCGCGCGCATGGCAGACGATGACGGCCAGGCGCAGGCACAGCAGATGCAGCGCGAAGGCCGACTCCTGCAGTCGCGGCTCGAGCTTGCGCAGTCCGCCGCGCTGCCCGAACACGAGGTCGCCGATGCGCCGCAACTGGCTTTGCGAGAAGCCGGCCGCGTCGACGTGGGCGAGCACGTAGGCGCTGTGCCGGTGATGGTCGTGGTGCGAGATCATCATTCCGGTCTCGTGCAGCGCCGCCGCCCAGCGCAGCTCGCGCCGCGCCTCGCTGCCCGGCTTCGGATGCACGCCGGCGACGAGCGCCAGGGCGACGCGCGCGACGCGCGAGGCTTGCGCGACGTCGACCATGAAGCGGCGCTGCAGCTCGCGCACCGAGACCTCGCGGATGTCCTCGCCGGTCGCCGCCGCGCGCCGCTCCGCCAGGTCGCGCGCCACGAGGTCGAAGATCACGCCCTGGCGCAAGGCTCCGCGGGCCGGACGCAGCTCGTCGATGCCGAAGTTCGCGGCCAGCGTGTAGAGGATGGCGAGACCGCCGCCGATGACGGCGCGCCGGTCGTCGCGCAGGCCTGGCAGGGCGAGGCGATCGGCGCTGCCCGCTTCGAGGCAGCGTTCGATCAGCCAGCGCAGCGCGTCGGGCGTGATCCGGCCGTCGCTCACGCCGGCGGCGGCCAGGACGTGGGAAACGGCGCCGACCGTTCCCGAGGAGCCGAGCGCTTCGCGCCAATGCCGCGGCGCAAAAGGCTCGAGCGCTTCCTCGAGCTCGGCGCCGGCGGCGATCTGCGCTTCGCGAAACGCACTCTCGCTGAAACGACCGCCCGCGAAGTACTTCATCGACAGGCTGACGCTGCCGACCTGGAACGACTCGGCGCGCTGCGGCCGCACGCCGCGGCCGAGGATCATCTCGGTCGACCGGCCGCCGATGTCGATGACCATCCGCGGCACCGTCGAGGGTTGCAGGCGGGCGACTCCGGCATAGATGAGACGCGCTTCCTCGCGCCCGGAGATGATCTCGATCGGGCGGCCGAGAACGATCTGGGCGCGGGCAAGGAAGGCGTCGCGGTTCTTCGCCTCGCGCAGAGTCTGCGTCGCGACGGCGCGGACCTGATTCGGCGCGAAGCCTTCGAGTCGCCGGGCGAAGCGGCCGAGGCAATCGAGACCGCGCGCCGTCGCGTCTTCGCCCAGGAAGCCGGCGGCATCGAGCCCGGCGCCGAGGCGAACCGTCTCCTTCAGGTAGTCGATGCGCCGGTAGCGGTCGCCCGAGAGCTGGCCGATCTCGAGGCGAAAGCTGTTCGAGCCCAGATCGACGGCGCCGAGCTGCCCGGGCCAGCGCAACTCCGCCTCGGGGCGCGATGTCTGCGGGGCGGACTCCATGCGGCGATTGTCGGGGCTCGCCCGCCCGACCCGCGGCGTCGGCGTTCGCCCCGGTGTTCCTAGAATGTCCTTCCCCGGCCCCGATCCAGGAGCACTCGCGATGTTGCGTACCGATCTCGACGAACCCCTCGTGCGGCAGGCTCCGGCGTCGCGCGGCTTTGCCGCCGCGGTCCAGCCGGTCGCACAGCAGACGATCACGACCGACGGCGAAGGCCTCGTCGCCGGCCCGGTGACGATCGCCGCCGGCGACATCGAGATGCCCGCCTACCGGGCGATGCCGGCCAGCGGAAAGGCCTGGCCGATCGTCATCGTCGTCTCCGAGATCTTCGGCGTGCACGAGCACATCGCCGACGTGGCGCGGCGCTTCGCCAAGCTCGGCTATCTCGCCGTCGCGCCCGAGCTGTTCGTGCGCCAGGGCGACGCGAAGGCGGCCATCGACATCGACACGCTGTTCGCGACCGTGATCTCGAAGGTGCCCGACGCACAGGTGCTGCGCGACCTCGACGCGAGCGTCGCCTGGGCGGCGAAGAACGGCGGCGACGTCGGCAGGCTCGGCGTCACCGGTTTCTGCTGGGGCGGCCGCGTGACCTGGCTCTACGCCGCGCACAGCAGCGCCGTCAGGGCGGGAGTCGCCTGGTACGGCCGCCTGACCGGGCCCAAAAACGAGCGACAGAGCTCGCATCCGGTCGACGCAGCGGCGACCTTGCAGGCACCGGTGCTCGGTCTCTACGGCGGCGCCGACGCCGGCATCCCGATCGACACGGTCGAGGCGATGAAGCAGGCGCTGGCTGCCGGCAGCTCCGCGGCGAGGCGCTCGCAGATCGTCGTCTACCCCGACGCCAAGCACGCGTTCTACGCCGACTATCGGCCGAACTACGACGCCGACGCCGCCGCCGACGGCTGGCGGCGCTGCCTCGAGTGGATGCGCGCGCTCGGCGTCGCGTGACGCCGCCCAGGCGCCTAGCGAATGACGAGCACGGGAATGCGCGTGTGCTTGAGGACGTCCTGCGTCTCGCTGCCGAGGAACAGCGTGGCCAGGCCGCTCCTGCCGTGCGAGCCCATGACGAGGAGGTCGCAGCCTTCCTTCTCGGCGTGCTCGACGATCGCCTCCCACGGCTGCAGGCCGTCGATCGTCTTGGCGTGGCAGACGACGCCGGCCGCCTCGCAGGCGTCGATGACGGCGCGGACGTGACGCGCCGCGGCGCGCTCCTGCGCGTCGAAGAACTCCTGCGGCGGCGTCGGCTGGATCTCGGCGACAGCGCCGTAGGGAAACGGCTCCTTCACGCATAGCGTGTGCACCTCGGCGCCGAGCGCCTTGGCCAGGCCGACTGTGGCGGCGACCGCCCGCGCCGTGATCTCGGAGCCATCGGTCGGAACGAGGATTCGCCGGTACATCGCGTTCTCCTGCGGTATGGAGCCTTCGCCATCTTCGCACCGTGACGTCGCGCCGTCACGGGGCGCGCCTGTCAACCTCGCGCGATCGGTCGCGCCGGGTCCGAGGACCACTCGCTCCACGAGCCGGGGTAGAGCAGAGAGCCGGTCAAGCCGGCGTGCTCCATCGCGAGCAGGTTGTGGCAAGCGGTGACGCCCGAGCCGCACGAATGGATGACCTCGCCGGCGGCGCGCGCGCCGAGCGCCGCGGCGAACTCGCTGCGCAGTTGCGCCGCCGGCTTGAAGCGCCCTCCGGGGACGAGGTTGGCGCCGTGAAAGCGATTGAGCGCTCCGGGGATGCGCCCGGCAACGCTGTCGATCGGCTCCTTCTCGCCGCGAAAGCGCTCCGGCGAGCGCGCGTCGAGGAGGAGCGAGCGGCCCAGTCGCGCCGCCAGCCCGGCGGCGTCGACGCTGCCGACGAGCGGCGGGCGCTCCGGGTACGGCGGCGCCGGCGCGATGGTCGCGGGCAGCGCCGACGCTTCGCCGCCGTCGCCGAGCCACGCCGCGTAGCCGCCGTCGAGAACCGCGACAGCCCGATGACCGAGCCAGCGCAGCATCCACCACAGGCGCGCCGCGTACATGCCGCCCTGGCGGTCGAGGGCGACGACCCGGGTCGCCGGCGTGACGCCCCAGGCGCCGGCGGTGCGCGCGAACGCGGCGCGCTCGGGCAGGGGGTGGCGGCCGTTCGTCCCGGTCTTCGCGGCGCTGAGGTCGCGGTCGAGGTGGACGTAGAGCGAGCCGGGAATATGCGCCGCAGCATAGGCGCGCTCGCCCGCCGCCGTGTCGCCGAGGTCGAAGCCGGCGTCGAGCACGAGCGGCGGCGCCGCACCGGCCAGCAGCGAGCGCAGCGCGGCAGCGTCGATCAGGGTCTCGAAGGTCGGATCGGTCATTCGGCCGCGGTCGATCGGAGCCGGTTCAACGCATCGCCCTTGCGTACCACTCGTGGAACTGCTGCATGCCGTCTTCCATCGGGCTCTGGTACGGGCCGCTGTCGTCGTCGCCGCGTTCGAGCAGGGCTTTCCTGCCGGCGTCCATGCGCAAGGCGATCTCGTCGTCTTCGGCGCAGGTCTCCCAGTACGCGGCCTGCTCGGCCTCGACGAACTCGCGCTCGAAGGCGTGGATCTCCTCGGGGTAGTAGAACTCGACGACGTTGAGCGTCTTCTGCGGACCCTTGGGGTACAGCGTCGAGACGACGAGCACGTGCGGGTACCACTCGACCATCACCGCCGGGTAGTAGGTGAGCCAGATCGCGCCGTGGCGCGGCACCAGGTCCTCGAAACGGCCCCTGCGGTAGGCGAGCACGGCGTCGTGCCACTTGCGATAGGCGGCGGAGCCCGGGCGCGCCAGCTCGTTTTTCGGCCCGACCGTCTGCACCGAATAGTCGGCGCCGAACTCCCAGCGCAGGTCTTCGCAGGTGACGAACTGGCCCAGGCCCGGATGGAACGGGGCGACGTGATAGTCCTCGAGGTAGACCTCGATGAAGGTCTTCCAGTTGTAGTCGCACTCGTGCAGCTTGACGCTGTCGAAGGCGTAGCCGCTGAAGTCGAGGTCGGCGTGCGGGCCGAGGCCGGCGAGGTCGCCGGCGACGCTGCGCGCCGGAGCGCCAGCCCTGGGCGCCTCGAAGATCATGCCGTTCCAGCTCTGCACGGGATAGTTGGCGAGCGCCAGGCAAGGATCGTCGGCGAAGTGCGGTGCACCGATCAGGGTGCCCCTCAGGTCGTAGGTCCAGCGATGCAGCGGGCAGACGATGTTGCTGCCGGTGTTGCCGCGGCCGCGCAGGATGACGGCCTGGCGGTGCCGGCAGACGTTCGAGACGAGCTGCACGCCGGCCGCGGTGCGCACCAGGGCGCGGCCTTCGCCCTCGTGCATCAGGGCGTGGAAGTCGCCCGGCTGCGGGACGGACAGCTCGTGACCGACGTAGCGAGGGTGGCGCGCGTAGAGCGTCGCCATCTCGCGGTCGAAGAGGGCAGCGTCGAAGTAACTGCGGACGGAGAGCTGCGATTGGCTGCGGGCAAGCGCCTGCGCAGAAACGCGCTGATCGGACATGGCGTCGGGTTCCTCCAAAAAGCGATGTCGAAGCCGACCGGATCGGCAAAGGGGGGCGGCTCGAGAGCCGTCTTTCCGAAGGGACGCGAATTGTACCCAGCACCTTTGCCGAGCGGCCGGAATGGGCGGTCGTTTCGCTCTGGCCGCCGGTCGGTGGGGCAGGGAATCGAGGGCGGGGCGGCTGACTACAATCGAGCCTTTGCCGATACAGAATGTCGATCGCCATCGAACCGAGCCGGACCGCGAACGTGCCCGCGAGCTATGAAGCCGCGTTGGCCGAGCTCGAATCGCTCGTCGCCTCGATGGAAGGCGGCCAGCTTCCGCTCGAAGGCCTGCTCGAAGGCTATCGCCGCGGCACCGAGCTGCTGCAGTTCTGCCGAGCCCGGCTCGAAGCCGTCGAGCAGCAGGTGAAGGTGCTCGAGGACGGCCAGCTCAAGGCCTGGCCGGCAGCCAAGTAGGGCTCGATGAAAAGAGACGCCTTCGATACCTGGTCGCTCGACGAGCTCGACGCCGTCGAATCGGCGCTCGACGCCTGGGTGCCGGTCGACGCGCCGTCGGGCCTCGGCGAGGCGATGCGCTATGCCGTCCTCGACGGCGGGAAGCGCCTGCGTCCCCTGCTCGTGCTCGCGGCCGCGCGCGCCGTCCGCGGCGCCCGCGAAGCGGCTTTGCGCGCCGCCTGCGCCGTCGAGCTGATCCACGCCTACTCGCTCGTCCACGACGACCTGCCGTGCATGGACAACGACGTCCTGCGCCGCGGCAAGCCGACCGTGCACGTCCGCTTCGGCGTC
>DATMGW010000551.1:0-6909 GCA_035555295.1 Caldimonas sp. | reverse complement strand
GACGCCGTTGGGCATCTTTTCGCCGAGGCCGGGCAGCACGTGGTCGGCGGCCGAGAACACCACCTGGGTGCGCTGGAACAGGCCGCGCGGCGCCGCCTGCAGGATGAAGGCCTGCAGGTCGCCGCCCCACAGGCTCGAGTGCGTGACGTCGGCCGGTTTGGCCATCAGCGCCGAGATCTCGGTGCCGTACTGTCCGGCGCCGAACTTCGGCAGCAGGTCTTCGGCCGGCTTGGCGTTCGGGTAGAGCTTCTGCATCGCCAGGGTGAAGTCCTTCTTCGAGTCCTGGCCCCAGGCGTAGTCCTGGTTGATCATGTTGAAGGTGTCGATCTTGACGTTGTGCTGCTTCAGGTACAGCGCCAAGGCGACGTTGTCCATCGTCGCGTGCGCCGCGGTGCGGAACACGTAGGCGTACTTGCCGTCCTCGAAGATCCGTGGCGTGCCGCAGTCGTAGAGGATCAGGAAGCGCTTCATCTCCTCGGCGACCGGCGCCACCGCCAGGCAGTCGCCCGAGCCGACGTAGCCGACGACGGCGTCGACCTTCTCGCGGTCGTAGAGGTTGCGCAGCTCCTGCACCTGCTGCGTCGCGCCACCGTTCTCGTCGACGTAGACCGGCTCGATCTTCAGGCCGCCGAAGCCGACCTTGTTGTACGGCGCCGGCGCGCTGCCGTTGTTGAACGCTTCGATCAGCACCTTGGCGCCGTTGACGGCGGGGATGCCGAAGCTCTCCGCCGCCTGCCCGGACAGAAAGCTGACGATGCCGATCTTGTAGGTCTCCTGCGCCGCGGCGGGGCCGCTCAGAGCGATGGCGGCCATCGCTGCAGCAGCCAGGCTGGTGCGCCAGATCGTGAGGCGTGCGCTGTCTCGTCGAAGTTCGATGGCCATGGGTGTATCTCGCGGGTTGGAATGCCGGGCGGCGGGCTATGCAGCTGGGCGGACGTTGGCTCGCCCTCCGTGCTCCGGCAATGTAATCGGCCGGCTCGAGCGCCGATACGGGGTTTCCAGGAAGGAGCTTCAGCGAGCCAGAGCCCGCGCTTCGTCCGCCGACGCACGAACCACGAAGCGATGGTCCAGCCGCGGTCCGCTTCCACTTGCAGCGCGATGCGGGCATTCAGGAACCCGGTCACGCCGGTCGCCATATAGCTGCCCGACGAAAGGATCGCACCGCCGCGCGCGGCGTCGAGCCGGCCCGGCGAGTTCGCGACGACGTCGATCCAGACCGGAGCGGCCGGGTCGGTCGTCAGGTCGGACACGACGGTCAGTCGCTGGGCGTATTGCTGCGCGGATAGTCCGCGCCGGCGCGGGCGCAAGAGCCCCTACAGCGCGTCGGTCAATCCGTACGCCGTCATCTGCGCGTGGAAGTTGCCGACGTCGTGGCTCAGGATGACGATGTCGTGCTTTTTCCCGTCGCGATCCATGACGTGGTCGTGCAGCAGCGCCTCGGCACGAAAGCCGAGGCCTTCGAAGACGGCGATCGCACCGCGCTGATCGGCGGTCATGTGGGCGATCATCTTGTCGAGTCCCATCTCGAGGGCGATCGCGAAAGCCTCCTGCGTCAGGTCCTGGCCGAGCCCCTTGCCGCGCATCGAGGCCTCGACGATCACGCGCAGCTCGCCGACGTGGCGCGACCACGACAGCGCGTCGCGAACGACCGTCGCGCAGGCGACCACGGTGCTGCCGCGCAACGCCAGCAGCGTGACGATGCCGCCATCTCGAGTTGCTTGCATCCACGCCGCGACGACCTTGGGCTGGCTGATGTCGCGACGCAGGAACAGCAGGTCCTGGGTCGACAGCCGGCGCGCAAACGCCAGCACCGCGGCTTCGTCGGCCGGAACGAGCAGGCGCAGCTCGACCTCGACATCGCCGCAAACGATCTTGCGCGGATAGGCGCGAGCCTCGCTGCCGCTCATACGGAGGCCTTCCCCAGCCAGACGTCGAGCCTCGGCCACAGCCGCTTGACGGCGTTGGCGCCGGCGACGAGGCTGACGTGGCCGCCCTTGAGGACCATCTCTTCCTTGTCCTTCGATCCGATCATCGCGACCAGGGGCTTGGCGGCGGCGTAGGGAACGATGTGGTCATGCTCGGCGAGCACGTGCAGCAGCGGCACCTTGATCGCGCCCAGGTCGACGTGCCGGCCGCCGATGACGAGCTCGTTCTTGTACAGGCGGTTTTCCCACATCAGCTCCTTCGTCGTCTGGCGGAAGAACTCGCCGGGCAGCGGCAGGATGTCGCAGGCCCATCGATCGACCATGCGATACGACTTCACGTACTCGTCGTTCCACAGGTTGTCCCAGAGCTGCACCTTGGCGGCGACGCCGCTGGCCGGGCGCAGCATGTCGAAGGCGGAGAAGATCATCGAGGGCGGTACGTTGCCGGTCGTGTCGACGAGCCGGTCGACGTCGAAGTAGCGCTTGTCGCTCCAACGGCTGAACAGCTTCATCTCGCGGTAGTCGATCGGCGTCGTGAACACGGCCAGGTTCCTGACCGGGCCGCCCGGATGCAAGGCGGCATACACCGTCGACAGCAGCCCGCCCATGCAATAGCCGACCAGGTTCACATCCTCTTCGCCGCTGATCTCCTGGACCCGGCTGACGCAGCTGGGAATGAAGTCGAGCGTGTAGTCTTCCAGGCGCAGGTGCTTCTCGTCCCGGCGCGGCGGATTCCAGTCGATCATGAAGACGTCGTAGCCTTGCCTGAGCAGGAACTCGACCAGGCTTTGGCCGGGCACCAGGTCGAGGATGTAGCCGCGGTTGGTGAGCGCCATCACGAGCAGCAGGGGAACCCGATAGACCTCGTCGGCCAGCGGCCGGTAGTGGTACAGCGCCATCGTGCCGCGCTGCAGGATCAGGTCGCGCGGCGTGAGGCCGAGCGACGGGCCGGGCGAGGAGAGGTATTCGAGCCCCTTGATGTTGCGCCGCACCGCATGCTCGACCTCGGCCTGGATCCGCTCGGCGATCGCTGTGAGGTCGGTCGTCACGGCCGTGCCCTCCTGCTCTTTCCTCTTGGGGCGCGCGGCGCAGGCGCCGCCGGGGCAGCGAGAGCGGCATCCGGCGTCGGCGCCGGCGGACGCTTCGTTCGCGGCGGCGCGACCGTTGCCAGTTCCGAGCCACCCGGCCGGACCCCGGCGAGCCGGTCGAGCGTCGCCGACATTCCGATCAGGCGATCTTCGATGGCGTGCAGGCGGTCGCCGAGCGCCTCGACGTCGGATCGCGTCGGCAGGTTCATCGTCCGGAGATAGCGATTCATCATCTCGCGCTTGAGTGCCGTGCCGGCCACCGATGCGCTGAGGGCTTGATTCATCGCCGCGACGAACTCGTCCGACCCGAGGCTCGGCCCGGCCGCTTCGTTGACGCCCTTTTCCACCTTCGAGACCAGATCGCGCCAGAGCGCGAAGGGATCGAGCAGGGAAGGCTGCGACATGGCATTGCTCTCGATGGCGGGGGACGGCTTGGCCGGATCGAGTCGGTGTTCGCCCGTTCCTTCGTCTAGACGGCGTGCGCGGCGATCGCGTCGACGATCCGCGGCCACATCGAGATCGGCAAGGCGTGTCCCATGCCTTCGACGATCAGCAGCTTCGCCCCGGGGACGGTGCCGGCGACGTCCTTGCCGCAAGCGAGCGGCACGAGCGGATCGATGTCGCCGTGGATCACGAGCGTCGGCATGCGCAGCGACGCGAGCTGGTCCTTGCGGCTACCCGAGGCGATGATCGCGGCGAGCTGGCGGGCGACCCCGGCCGGGCTCAAGCCCCGCGCATGGAGCTGGCTCGCTCGCTCCGTATCGCGCGCCTCGTCGAGCGGAAACGGCGGGCCGCCGCGCAGCACTTTCCAGGTCCGGATGTAGCGTTGGATGTAGGCGTCGCGATCGGTCGGCGTCGGCGTCAGCAGCACCGTCATCGCCTCCGGCGTCGGCGGCGGCAAGCCGGGAGCGCCGCTGGTCGCCATGATCGAGGTCAGCGTGCGCACCCGGCTCGGATAGCACGCGGCGACGAGCTGCGCGATCGCCCCGCCCATCGACGCGCCGACGACATGGGCACTGGCTATGCCGAGTGCATCGAGCAGGCCGACCGTGTCGTCGGCCATGTCGCGCAGCGTGTACGGTGCGGTGACGGGCCCGCCGCGCAGCGCTCGGCCGAGCATCGCGGCGATGTCGGGAACTCCGGCCTCGCTGCATTTCGTCGACAGCCCGATGTCCCGGTTGTCGAAGCGAACGACCCAGAACCCTCGCTTGGCCAGCATCGCGCAGAACTCGTCGTCCCAGGCGAGCATCTGGCTTGCCAGGCCCATGATCAGCAGCAACGGCGGCTGGCCCCGCTCGCCGAAGGTGTCGTAGACGAGGTCGATGCCGTTGGCCCTGGCGACGGCAGGCTCGCTGCGCGTTACTCCGATCGAACCCTGGTCAGGGTGATCGGGTCGGTCGGTCGACGGATTCACGGTGCGGTGCAGATGGAGAGGTCACGCGGGTCCGCAACCGGTTTGATTTTACTCCGCGGCCCCGCGCGAAATTGCCTCGTCTTGCCGTCCCGCACGCTGCTGCCCGGCTTCACGCAGCATGCAACCGCTCGATGATCGTCTCGGCCATCGGCGACGGCGTCCGGCCGCGCAAGGTGACGATTCCCATCGCCGAGAACAGAGGCGGCAATCCGGTGATGCGAAGCTGACGGAGGGCGCCGGAGCGCACCTCGCCCTGCACCGCGCCGTGCGGCGCGCCGAGCACGGCGTCGCAGGCGAGGACGGTCTTCTTCAGGACCTCGACGTCGTCGCACTCCAGGGCGACCGGAAGCGGCACCTGCAGGGGAAGCTCGAGCAGGCGCGCGAGCGCGGCGGCGACGCTCTTGGGCAAGCGCACCGTCGCGACGCCGCAGGCCCACATCTCGGCCAGCGTGACCGGGCGGCGGGCACCGAGCGGGTGGCCGGCACGCACGTAGAAGCCCGCCGGCTCGCGCCGCAGCGCCTTGACGACGAGGCGCGGATCGCGCGGCAGTTCGCGCGTGTCGGCGACGAAGAACTCGATGTCTTCATCGAGGAGGCGCTCGAGCAGCAACTCCCAGTTGCCGACCTCGACGCGCACGGCGACCTGCGCAAACTCCCGGCGCAGCGCCGCCAGCAATGGAGCCAGGAACGTCGCCGCCGGAAACGGGCCGACGCCGAACGCCGTGTCGCCGAGCTTTCGCTCCCGGTAAAGCTCGACGTCGCGCTTCAGGCAGCGGCCGTCGAAGACGAGGCGGCGGGCGCGCTCGACCACGAACTCGCCGGCCGGCGTCGGCGTCACTCCGGTCGAGCCGCGATCGAAGAGGCGCATTCCGAGCTCGGCCTCGGCGGCCTGGATGCTGCGCGTCAGTGCCGGCTGGCTCAGGTGCACCTGCTCCGACGCGCGCGCGAAGTTGCCCCGCTCCGCGACGGCGACGATGTGCCCGAGACGCCGCAGATCCATCGCACCTCCTTGCAGAAAATGCATCGATATTAGCCGCATGATGCATTGGACTCAAGGCGAGCCCGTGCCCAGAATCCGTCCCCGGCGCCATCCATGCGGCCTTCGAGCCCGTGCCGCGCCGTTCCGCAACGAGGAGACAGACCCGTGAATTCGATTCAGAACGTGGTGCTCGTGTCGATCATCCTGCTCTTCGCGATCGCCGAAGTGGCATCGCGCCGGCACAAGGAATTTCACGCCACGCCCGACGACACGAAGCTCGAGCTGTTCATGTTCGTGGCGCTGATCGCCGTTTCGCAGCCGCTGGTCTTCTACGTCACCGGCCTGCTGTGCGGCTGGCTCATGCCGGAGCAGCGCGGCGCCTGGGCGCAACTGCCGTGGTGGGCGATGGCGGCGATCCTGCTGATCGGCGACGACCTGACGCAGTACCTGTGGCACCGCGCGTCGCACACGCCGCTGCTCTGGCCGCTGCACCGTGCGCACCACACGGCGCACTACATGAGCATCCGCATCACCTACCGCAACAACTTCTTCTACTACCTGATGATGCCGGGCCTGTGGGTCTCGGGCGTGCTGATCTACCTCGGCTTCGGCACGGTCTACCTCGTCTACATCATCGTCAAGCTGACCGTCATCCTCGGTGCGCACAGCGCGGTGCGCTGGGACGAGCCGCTCTATCGCGTCAGGTGGCTGAGCCCGATCGCCTGGATCGTCGAGCGCACGATCTCGACGCCGGCGACGCACTGGGCGCACCACGCGCTCACCGCCGCCGACGGCGTCGGCCACTACAAGGGCAACTTCGGCAACCTGCTCTTCTTCTGGGACGTCCTCTTCGGCACGGCCAAGATCACGCGGCGCTACCCGGCCCGGGTCGGACTGCCCGACGACCTGATCTACGGCAAGGAGCGCTGGTTCGTCGAGATGTTCTACCCGCTGCTGCAGTCGCGGCGCACGCACTCGTCGCTGGCGCCGGGCGGACGCGCCTTCGCGCTCGAGGAAGTCGACGCCGACGCGGCGCACGCAGTCGCGCTGCCCGGCCGGGAAGCGCGCTGATCGGCGCGATCCTGCAGCGACGGACGTTCTAGCTAGCTAGTCGACGCGGAGCACGAGCGCTGCGCCGGTGTCGCCGGCCGCGCAACCGGTGAAGAGGCCGACGCCGCCGCCGGCATCGCGCAGCGCGTGGACCAGCTCGACGATCGAGCGCAACCCCGTCGGACCCTGTGGATGCCCGAAAATCAGGCTGCAGCCGTAGGGATTCATGCGCTCCAGTGGATAGCCTGTTTGCTGCGCGAACCAGAGGTCGTTGACGGCGAAGGGGTTGTGCGTCGTCACGCACTGCAGGTCGCCGATCGTCAGCCCGGCGCTGGCGAGCGCGCGCTCGGCCGCCAGCGTCGCTGCCTTCGGCATGCGGCCCTTTTCGGCGCGCGCGAATCCGGCAGCGACGAGGCGAACGACGCCCTCGCCGCCGGCCAGCTCCCGTGCCGA
>DATMGW010000550.1:0-19207 GCA_035555295.1 Caldimonas sp. | reverse complement strand
CCCGCAATGTCGGCGCAGTCAGTTGTCCAGCGTCCTCGGCTTGAACTTGTGCTGCTCGTCGAAGAGGAAGGTCTCGACGAACTTCCACGGCCTCGGCAGCCTCGAGACGTCGCCGAAGGGCGCAGCGCGGCGCATCGCATCTGCGGCGATCTGCGTCGTGTCCTTCGCTTCGCGAGGCTCGCGCAGCACCTCGATCCTGCGGATGCTGCCGTCGCCGTTCAGCTCGACCTCGAGCACTGGAACGGCGAGCAGGATGTCGGGCACCTTGCCGCGATAGGTGATGGCCGGGTTGGCGGCGATCAGGCGTTCCGCCGCCTGGCGCCGCACTTCGTTCCACGAGCGCATGGTCGTCGGCGCCGGCAGCTGGCGCGACGACGTCACGGACGGCGAAGGCTTCACCGTCGGCAGAGGCGCCGGCGGGGCCGGCGCGACGACCGGCGGCACGCCGCCGCGGGCCTCGCCGGGAGCCTGGCCGGAAGGTCCGCCACAGCCGGTGACGAGGAGCGCCCCGAGCACGCCGGCCCAGGCTGCCGTTCGAGGCGAAAGGAATGCGGGGCGATCAATGCAGGGCACGATAGATTTCCTCGGCAAGTTCCCGCGAAATTCCTTCGACGGTGGCCAGATCCTCGACGCTGGCGTGGCCCACGCCGCGCGCGCCGCCGAAGCGCTGCAGTAGTTTCGCGCGTTTGCGCGGGCCGATGCCGGCGATCTCCTCGAGCCGGCTCGCGCCGGTGCGCACACTGGCACGGCGCGCCCGCATTCCCGTGATCGCGAAACGGTGCGCCTCGTCGCGGATCTGCGCGACCAGCATGAGCGCCGCCGATTCACGTCCGAGCGTCGCCTTGGGTCGCCCGTCGGCAAAGACGAGCTCCTCGAGGCCTACCTTGCGGCCCTCGCCCTTCTCGACGCCGACGATCCGCGAGATTTCGATGCCGAGCTCCTCGAAGACTTCGCGGGCGACCGCGACCTGGCCCTTGCCGCCGTCGACGAGGACGATGTCGGGCAGGCGTGCCAGGCCTTGGCTGGCGGCCTCGACGAGCTTGGCATAGCGGCGCGTCAGCACTTGCCGCATCGCGGCGTAGTCGTCGCCCGGCGTAATGCCGGCGATGTTGTAGCGGCGGTATTGCGCGCTCTGCATCTTGTGCGCCTCGAAGACGACGCACGACGCCTGCGCCGCCTCGCCGGCCGTGTGGCTCACGTCGAAGCATTCGATGCGAAAGGCGTGCAGGTCTTCGACGGCGAGGTCGAGCGCGTCGACGAGGGCGCGCGTGCGCGCCTGCTGCGAGCCCTCTTCGGCGAGGAGCTGGGCCAGGCGCAGCGCCGCGCCCTGGATGCACATGTCGAGCCAGGCGCGCCGCTGCTCGCGCGGCTGGTGCTGCACCGCGACCCGCGCGCCGCTCTGCGCGGCGAGCGCCTCGACGATCGACTTGTCGACGGCGTGGCTGACGATGAGCAGCGGCGGCAGGGCGCCTTCGAGGTAGTGCTGGGCGATGAAGGCCTCGAGGACGCGCACTTCGGCGGGACGGGGTGCCTCGTGGGTCGCGTCGTCACCCTCCTCGCCCGCCACCTCGATCGCGTTCTCGACGTGCTTCGGAAAGTACGGCCGGTCGCCGAGATGGCGCCCGCCGCGGACCATCGCCAGGTTGACGCAGGCGCGACCGCCGTCGACCCTGACGGCGAGGATGTCGGCGTCCCTGGTTCGCGCGCCGGTGTTGTCCTCGACCGACTGCTGGTGCAGGACGCGGGCGAGCGAGCCGATCTGGTTGCGGATCTCGGCCGCCTGCTCGAACTGGAGAGCTTCGGCGCGCGCCATCATCTGCGCCTGCAGCGAATCCATTAGCTCCTGCTGCTCGCCTTCGAGGAAGCGCTCGGCGTTGGCGACGTCGCGTGCGTAGTCCTCCGCGCCGATGTAGTCGACGCACGGCCCCGAGCAGCGCTTGATCTGGTAGAGCAGGCACGGTCGCGTCCGGTTCGCGAACACCGTGTCCTCGCAGGTGCGCAGGTGAAAGACCTTCTGCAGCAGCTGGATCGAGTCCTTCACCGCCCAGGCGCTGGGAAAGGGGCCGAAGTAGCGATGCTTCTTCTCGACCACGCCGCGGTAGTAGGCGACGCGCGGAAAACGATGCGATTCGATCTTCAGATAAGGGTAGCTCTTGTCGTCGACGAAGCGGATGTTGAATCGCGGCGCCAGCGCTTTGATGAGGTTGTTCTCGAGCAGCAGTGCCTCCGCTTCCGAGCGGACGACGGTCGTTTCCATGCGCGCGATGCGCGCGACCATGTGCCCGGTCCAGATCGCCGCTTCGCTGCCCGCGTGCCGCCTCGTGAAGTAGATCGAGACGCGCTTCTTCAGGTTGCGCGCCTTGCCGACGTAGAGGACGCCGCCATTGGCGTCGAAATAGCGATAGACCCCGGGCAGGTTGGGGAGCGCCGCGACTTCGGCGAGCAGGCGCTCGCGCCGCTCGGCCGCCGTCGCTGCAGCCGAAGAGGAAGCGGGATCGACGCCGGCGTCGCTCATCGCGGACGATTGTGCCGCGCCCCCGCGGCGCGGTGCCCTTCGATAATTCGGCCCATGCAGTGGACGGTCTTCTGCCGCGTCGTCGACAACTTCGGCGACGTCGGCTTCGCCTGGCGACTGGCCGCCGATCTCGGCGCTCGCGGCGAAGACGTGCGCCTCGCCGTCGACGACGCGAGCGCGCTGGCCTGGATGGCGCCGCGCGGCGCGCCTCGCGTCGAGGTCGTCGACTGGGCGAGCGCCGCGGACGCTGCGGCCGACGTCTGGGTCGAGACTTTCGGCTGCGGCTATCCCGACGGAGCGACGACGGGCCAGCCGCCAGTGCGGATCGACGTCGAGCACCTCAGCGCCGAAGCCTACGTCGAGCGGTCGCACGGCCGGCCGTCGCCGCGCTTCGACGCCGACGGGCAAGCGGAATCGCTCTGGTTCTACTACCCGGGGTTCACTGCCGCGACCGGTGGTCTCGTCCGCGAGCCGGGACTCATCGAGACGCGGCAACGCTTCGGCGACGGCCGGGAATGGATCGAGCGCCTCGGCGTCATGCGGAACGCTGACGAGCGATGCGTGAGCCTGTACTGCTACGGCAATCCGACCCTCGACGGGGCGCTCGACGCGCTCGCCGCGACGCCGACACTGCTCGTCCTGACTCCGGGGCCGGCGGCCGAGCAGGCTTCGGCCTTGCTCGGGCCCACGCTGCGGCGCGGCCGCCTGCGTGCGGTTCGCCTCCCGGCGCTCCAGCAGACGGAGTTCGATCGCCTGCTGTGGACATGCGACCTCAACTTCGTTCGCGGCGAGGATTCGCTCGTTCGCGCAATCTGGGCCGGCAAGCCCTTCGTCTGGCAGCTTTATGCGCAAGGCGACGGCGCCCACGCCGCCAAGCTCGCGGCGTTTCTCGGGCGCTTCCTCGAGGACGCCCCGGCCCCCCTGGCCGCCGGGCTCGGGGCGCTGTTCGCAAGCTGGAACGGCCTCGGCGCGCCCGTCGATGCCTTCGCCGCTCTCGACCCCGTGCTGGCGCCCGCCTGGACCGACCACTGCCGGCGCTTTCGCGACCGCCTCGCCGACCTTGCCGATCTCGGCTCCGCGCTGATCGAATTCGCTGCCTCGAAACGTTAGAATTAAAGGCTTTGCGCGGGGTGGATCGACTGCCCCACCGCGCTTTCTTCGAGAGACTGATCATGAAAACCGCCCAGGAAATTCGCGCCGGCAACGTCATCATGCAGGGCAAGGACCCGATGGTCGTGCTGAGGACCGAATACAGCCGCGGCGGCCGCAATTCGGCGACCGTGCGCATGAAGCTGAAGAGCCTGCTCAGCAACTCCGGCACCGAGGTCGTCTACAAGGCCGACGACAAGATGGACCAGATTGTCCTCGACAAGAAGGAGTGCACCTACTCCTACTTCGCCGACCCGATGTATGCGTTCATGGACGCCGAGTACAACCAATTCGAGGTCGAGTCCGAAAACATGGGCGACGCGATCCAGTACCTTGAAGACGGCATGCCGGTCGAAGTCGTCTTCTACGACGGCAAGGCGATCTCGGTCGAGCTGCCGACGACGCTGGTGCGCGAGATCGCCGACACCGAGCCGGCCGTCAAGGGCGATACCTCGGGCAAGGTGCTGAAGAGCGCGAAGCTCAGGACCGGCCTCGAGATCTCGGTGCCGCTGTTCGTGCAAACCGGCGACAGGGTCGAGATCGACACGCGTACGCACGAGTACAAGAAGCGCGTGTAGCTCGACGCCTCGCGGGGACGAAAGGGCCCGCTCTGCTCGCCTGGCCGGAGCATCGCGCCGCGATCCTGCCCGCGACCGCTCCGTGAAGACCGTCCCGATCGTTCCCGCGCGCCTCGAGCGCGACGCCGACGGCACGCCGTACTCGCCCGAATACGGCGACGTTTATCACCCGCACCAGGGCGCGCCCGAGCAGGCGCGGCGCGTCTTTCTCGCCGGCAATGCGTTGCCGATGCGCTGGCGCGGCCGCGAGCGCTTCCAGATCCTCGAGTCGGGCTTCGGCCTGGGCAACAACTTCCTCTCGACGTGGTCGGCGTGGCGCGCCGACCCCGAGCGCTGCCGGCAGCTTCACTTCGTCTCGATCGAAGCGCGCCCTCCACTTCGCGCCGACCTTGCCGAGCTCGACCGCGACCCGGAACTGGGCGAGCTTGCGGCGCAGCTCGTTGCGGCATGGCCGCCGCTCATCGGCGGCCTGCACCGACTCGCCTTCGAGCACGGCCGGGTCGAGCTGCTGCTGGCTCTTGGAGACATCGCTTCGTGGTTGCCACAGATCGAAGCAAGCATCGATGCCTTCTTTCTCGACGGCTTCGCGCCGGCGAAGAATCCGCGCATGTGGGAGCTGCGGCTGTTCAAGGCGATGGCAAGGATCGCGGCGGCGGATGCGACGGCGGCAACATGGTCGGCGGCGCGCGTCGTGCGCGAGGGATTGCGCGGCGCCGGCTTCGCCACCGTTGTCGCTTCGAGAAGCGGCACCAAGCGGGACATCACGCTCGCCCGTTTCGCTCCCGCCTTCGCGCCGCGGGTGTCGCCACGCCGTCGCGCCGCTGTGCCGGACAACAGCGACGAACCGGTCGTCATCGTCGGCGCCGGGCTCGCCGGGTGCGCCACGGCGTGGGCCCTGGCCGAGCAAGGGCGCGAATCACTGCTCGTCGAGCGGCGCGCGGCGATCGCGAGCGAAGGCTCGGGCAACGCTGCCGGACTGTTCCATGGCGTCGTCCATCGCGACGACGCGCGCCACGCGCGATTCCATCGTGCGGCAGCGCTCGAGGCACGGCAGCAGGTGGCGATCGCCATCGCCGAGCACGGCGTGCCAGGAAGCGTCGGCGGCTTGCTTCGTCTCGATCCGGAGGCATCGGGCCTGGCCTGGATGCAGGCGACGCTTGCGCGCCTCGGCTGGCCGGCCGACTACGCCCGTGCCGTTTCCGCCAGCGAGGCGAGCGCCCTGGCCGGCCTCGCGATCGACGTCCCGGGCTGGCACTTCCCCGGTGGCGGCTGGGTCGATCCGCGCGGCCTGGCGCGCTCGTTCATCGAGCGTGCGGGCCGGCGCGTCGCCCTGCGGCTCGATTGCGAAGTCGTGTCGATGCGCCGCAGAAACGGGCGCTGGGCGTTGCTCGACGCCGCCGGCCGCACGCTCGCAACGGCGACGACAGTCGTCTTCGCCGACGCCGGCGGCGCAGGTGAGCTGCTGGGCGGCGCCTGGCCGATCGAGCGTCGCCGCGGTCAGCTCAGCGCCGTCGCTGCAGAGCGGTGGCCCTCGCCGCCGCGCCTGCCGATCGCCGGCTCGGGCTACGTCCTTCCGGTCGTCGCCGGCCGGATCTGGTTCGGCGCCACGTCGCAGGCCGGAGATCGCGACGCGAACGTGCGCGCCGACGATCACCGAGACAACCTCGAGCGCCTGGGCGGATTGCTGGCCGGCGCGCCGGGACTGGGCGTCGAAGACCTCGAGGGCCGCACGGCGTTTCGCTGGTCGAGCATCGACCGGCTCCCTTTGGTCGGCGCAGTTCCGTGGGCGGCGCTGGGCACCGCGCTGCGCGACGCCTGCGGGGGCGGAGATCGCTTCGCCGACCGCCCCGAGCAGCCCCGCTTCGCGCCGCGGGCTCCGGGCCTCTACCTGTGCGCGGCGCTCGGATCGCGCGGCATCGCCGCGTCGGCGGTCGGGGCCCGGGTGCTGGCGTCGGCGATCACCGGAGCGCCTGCGCCGATCGAGGCGGACCTGCTCGATGCGATCGACCCAGCGCGCTTCGCAAGCCGCGCCTTCAGGCGCAGCGGCGCGACACGGGATCGGACGGCTCAGGCGCCCGAGGACCCCATCGCCGGGGGATCGACCGGCGCTTGATTCGGCGCGTCGTCTCCCATTTGCGGCGGCGGTGCGGTTCCCTGCTCGCCGGCGAGCTTGCGCCCGGCTTTCTCTCTCTCCTTTTCTTCCTTCTTCTTCTTCTTCGCAAGTTCTCTCTGGCGTTTTTCGAATGAATAGTTGGGTTTGGCCACGGGCCGTCCTTCCTGCGTGCTGCACAAAGCGTACGGGCCCGAGGTTACGCGCTTTTGCCGGGCAAACGGAAAGCGAACGTTAGGAAGCTCCGGGCCAGGGTAAGCGCCGGTCGGGCCCCGGGGTCAAAACGTCAAGGTTCTCACGCCTTGGGGCGTTCCGAGGAGGCAGACGCTCGCCCGGTGTCGGGCGAAGATGCCGCAGCAGACGACTCCCGCCCATTGGTTGATCTCCGCCTCGAGCGCGCCGGGATCGTCGATGACGAGGCCGTGGACGTCGATGATCGTCCCGCCGCTGTCGCTGACGAACCCCGGGCGAAGACGCGGCGTCGCGCCGAGGGCGACGAAGCGCCGCGCGACCTGGGCCGCCGCCATCGGGATGACCTCGACCGGTAACGGGAAGCGGCCGAGCCGCGCGACGAGCTTCGATTCGTCAGCGATGCAGACGAATCGCGCCGCCAGGTCGGCAACGATCTTCTCGCGCGTCAGCGCCCCGCCGCCGCCCTTGATCATGCAGCCGGATGCGTCGATCTCGTCGGCTCCATCGATGTAGACGGGCAGGCTCTCGACCTCGCTCGCCGCGAGGACGCGGATGCCGAGCGCGGCGAGGCGCGCGGTGGTCGCCCCGCTGCTCGACACCGCGCCGGCGACGGGCCGCGGCATCGTCGCGAGGGCGTCGATGAAACAGTTGACCGTCGAGCCGGTGCCGACGCCGACGATGCTTCCGGGAACGACGTAGGCGATCGCCGCGGCGCCGACCAGGCGCTTCAGCTCGGCCTGCGTCGCCGCGCCGGCGGTCATCGCCGGCCCACCATCTGCTCGGGGACGACCCAGGCGTCGAACTGCTCCGCCGTGAGCCAGCCCGACGCGATCGCCGCCTCGCGCAGCGTCGAGCCGCTGCGGTGCGCCTCTTTCGCGATCTTCGCCGCCTTGTCGTAGCCGATGTGCGGGTTGAGCGCGGTAACGAGCATGAGCGAGCGCTGCACCAGCTCGGCGATGCGCTCGCGATCGGGCTCGATTCCACGCGCGCAGTGCTCGTCGAAGCTGCGCGCGCCGTCGGCCAGGAGGCGCGCGCTCTGCAGGAAGTTGTGGATCAGCACCGGCTTGAAGACGTTGAGCTCGAAGTTGCCCGAGGCGCCGGCGACGTTGATCGCGACGTCATTGCCGAGCACCTGCGCCGAGAGCATCGTCAGCGCCTCGCACTGCGTCGGATTGACCTTGCCCGGCATGATCGAGCTGCCCGGCTCGTTCTCCGGAATGCGAATCTCGCCCAGCCCCGAGCGCGGCCCCGAGGCGAGCCAGCGCACGTCGTTGGCGATCTTGGTGAACGAGGCGGCGAGTGTCTTCAGCGCACCGTGCGCGTGCACGATCGCGTCGTGCGCCGCCAGCGCCTCGTACTTGTTCGGCGCCGAGACGAAAGGCAGGCCGGTGCGTGCAGCGAGCTCGGCAGCGACCTTCGCGCCGAACTCGGGCGGCGCGTTCAGCCCGGTGCCGACCGCAGTGCCGCCCAACGCCAGCTCGCTGAGGTGCGGCAGCGCCGCGCGCACATGGGCCAGTCCGTGCTCCAGCTGCGCCACCCAGCCCGAAATCTCCTGCCCGAGCGTCAGCGGCGTCGCGTCCTGCAGATGCGTGCGGCCGATCTTGACGATGGCGGCGAAGGCCTCGGCCTTGCCGGCGAGGGTCGCGCGCAGCGCCTCGAGCGAAGGAACGAGGCGCCTGGTCACCGCCTCGACCGCGGCGACGCTCATCGCCGTCGGGAAGACGTCGTTCGACGACTGGCTGCGGTTGACATCGTCGTTCGGGTGGACGAGGCGCCCAACGCCCGCCGGCCCGCCGAGGAGTTGCGAGGCGCGGTTGGCGAGCACCTCGTTCATGTTCATGTTCGTCTGCGTTCCCGAGCCGGTCTGCCAGACGGCGAGCGGGAATTCGCCATCGTGCCGGCCGGCGAGCACCTCGTCCGCGGCGGCGACGATGGCGTCGGCCTTCGCGGCCTCGACCGTTCCGAGCTCGCGGTTGACGACGGCAGCGCTGCGCTTGACGAGCGCGAGCGCATGGATCAGCTCCTTCGGCATCTTCTCGGTCGAGATGTCGAAGTGGTGCAGCGAGCGCTCGGTCTGCGCGCCCCACAGGCGATCGGCGGCGACGGCGATCTCGCCGAACGAGTCTCTTTCGATGCGCTGCATCATGTCTTCCTCCCTCTCCTGCTTGTAGGAGACGACCGGGGGCGGGTGCGGGGTGACGGCCTGCGGCCGAGTATGCAACGGCAATGCCAGAATCGGCGCGATCCATGCCCCTTGTGCCCTATCCGCTCGCCCGCCCCTTCCTGTTCGGCATCGATCCCGAGCACGCCCACGACCTGACGCTCGCCGCCCTCGCCGCGATCCAGCGAACGCCGCTCGAATTCGCCGTCGCTGCCGAGCGGATCGACGACCCGGTCATCGTTGCCGGCCTGCGCTTTGCGAACCGCATCGGCCTGGCTGCCGGGCTCGACAAGAACGGTCGCTGCATCGACGCCTTCGCCGCCATGGGCTTTGGCAGCATCGAGGTCGGCACCGTGACGCCGCTGGCGCAGCCCGGCAACCCGAAGCCGCGCATGTTTCGCCTGCCCCAGGCGAACGCCCTGATCAACCGGCTCGGCTTCAACAACGACGGTCTCACCGCATTCGTGACCAACGTCCGGCGCGCGCGCTTTCGCGACAGCGGCGGCATCCTGGGCCTGAACATCGGCAAGAACGCGGCGACGCCGATCGAGCGCGCCGCGGACGACTACCTCGCCTGCCTCGCCGGCGTCTATCCGCACGCCGACTACGTGACCGTCAACGTCTCGAGCCCGAACACGAAGAACCTGCGCGACCTGCAGGGCGATGCGCAGCTCGATGCCTTGCTCGCGACGATCCGATCGCGCCGCGACGAGCTTGCCGACGAGCACGGCCGCGCCGTTCCCCTCTTCCTCAAGATCGCTCCCGACCTCGACGCCGACCGGATCGCCCGCATCGCCGAGACGCTCGGCCGGCATTCGATCGACGGCGTCATCGCGACCAACACGACGCTGGCGCGCGACGCCGTGGCGAAGCTGCGTCACGGCGACGAAGCGGGCGGCCTCTCCGGAGCGCCCCTGCTCGAGGCGTCGAACCGCGTCGTCGCGCAGTTGCGCGCCACCCTCGGGATGGCCTATCCGATCATCGGCGTCGGCGGCGTCATGAGCGCGGCCGACGCGCTCGCCAAGCGCGCCGCCGGCGCCGACATCGTGCAGATCTACACCGGCTTCATCTACCGCGGACCGTCGCTCGTGACGCAGGCTGCGCGAGCGCTCAAGGGCCGGGCATGAGGCGGCGCACGATGTGGCACGCGGCGCGCTTCGGCGCGGTATCGGCGATCGTGGCGCTCGCTGCGTGCGGCTCGCTGCCGGTGATCACGCCCGACCTGGCGCCGGACGACTCCGGCGCCGTGCAGTTCCGGGCGGCGAGCGGACGCATCGTTTCGCCCGAGCGCAGCCAGGACATCCTTGCCAGATTGTCCGGCGGCGAAGAGAGCGACGTGCTGGGCCACCACCTGGCGATCGAGCAGGCCGTCTCGGGCAGCCCGCTCAGCCTCGGCAACCAGGTCGTTCTCCTCGAAAACGGCCCGAACACCTATGCAGCCATGCTGTCGGCGATCGCGGACGCGCACGATCACATCGACATGGAGACCTACATCTTCGAGGACGACGAGGCCGGCCAGCGCTTCGCCGATGCGCTGATCGACAAGCAGCGCCAGGGCGTACAGGTCAACCTGATCCGCGACAGCGTCGGCACGCTGGACACGCCGAAGGCGTTCTTCGAACGCCTGACGGATGCCGGCATCCAGGTCGTCGAGTTCAACCCGGTCAACCCCCTCACCGCCAAGGCGGGCTGGGACGTAAACCAGCGCGACCACCGCAAGCTTCTGATCGTCGACGGGCGCATCGGCGTGCTCGGCGGCATCAACATCAGTAGCGTCTACTCGGGTGGCTCGTCGAGCTCCGGCGGCCTGAGCGGATCGGGCGCCAAGAAGAGCCCGGTCGACCTGCCCTGGCGCGACACCGACCTGCGGATCGAAGGGCCGGTCGTGGCGCAGTTGCAGAAGCTCTTCATGGAGAGCTGGGAAAGCCAGAAAGGGCCGCCGCTCGCGCCGCGCAACTACTTCCCGCCGCTCGCGGCCGTCGGCAAGGAGGTCGTTCGCGCGATCGGCAGCACGCCCGACGAGCCCTACAGCCAGATCTACGTCACCTTGATCTCGGCGATCAACAGTGCCGAGACCGACATCCTCCTCACCAACGCCTACTTCGTCCCCGACCCGCAGCTGGTGCAGTCGCTGATCGCCGCGGTAGCGCGCGGCGTCGTCGTCAAGCTGATCGTGCCGAGCGTCACCGACTCGTCGCTCGTCTTCCACGCCGGCCGCTCGCACTACGACGAGCTGCTGCGCGGCGGCGTCAAGCTGTACGAGCGACGCGCGGCCCTGCTGCACGCGAAGACGGCACTCATCGACGGCGTCTGGGCGACCGTCGGGTCGACCAACCTCGACTGGCGCAGCTTCCTGCACAACCAGGAGTTGACGGCCGTCGTCCTCGGCCCGGAATTCGGCGACAAGATGCGCGAAGCCTTCGAGCGCGACCTCGCGGCTTCGACCGAGATCACACTCGAGGCCTGGGCGCGTCGACCCGTCAGCACCCGGGCCAAGGAATGGTTCAGCCGCTTGTGGGAGTATTGGCTTTGATGCAGTCGCCTTCGCTCCTCGCCAGGCTCGTTCGCCTCATCCCGTGGCTCCTTGCGGGCGTGCTCCTCCTGCCTCCTGCGCAGGCACAGGAGGCGAACGCCAACGCGAACGTGCTGCGTGCGCGTTACGCGACGCTGCACGACAAGTTCGCCGACAACATCTTCGGCCGTCCGCTCGTTCTCGAATCGACGCAGACCTCGGGCGACCTGAAGGGCGACATCTTTACCGTCGTCGATCATTCCTACACGACGGTGCAGCAGGCGCTGCAGTCGATCGACCACTGGTGCGACATCCTGATCCTGCATCTCAACGTCAAGCGCTGCCGCACCAACGGCACGAGCAAGACGCTGTCGCTCAACGTCGGCCGCAAGTTCGACCAGCCGATCGAGGATGCCTACGCGCTCGAATTCGGCTATCGCGTTGCCGCCTCGACGGCCGACTATCTCCAGGTGCTGCTCAGTGCCGAGGAAGGGCCGCTCAGCACCCGCAACTATCGCATCCAGGTCGAGGCCATCCCGCTCGACGCGAAGAAGACCCTGATCCACATGTCGTACGCGTACGGCTACGGCTTCGCGGCGCGCATGGCGATGCAGACCTACCTCCTGACACTCGGCAGCGCCAAGGTGGGTTTCACGGTCGTCGATCACAAGGCAGACGGCAAGCCGGTCTACATCGGCGGCGTGCTCGGCCTGCTCGAGCGCAACACGATGCGCTACTACCTGTCGATCGACGCCTACCTGGGCGCCTACGCCCTGGCACCCGACGAGCAGATGGAAAAGCGCATCCGCGACTGGTACGCGAGCACCGAGCGCTACGCGACCCAGCTGCACGAGATGGACCAGAGTGAATATCTGGAGATGAAGCGCAAGGAAATCCGCCGCCAGCAGGCCGGCTGAGCGGCAGGCGGGCGGCTGCCGGCTCAGAAGTGCAACGGGACGCCCGTCTTGGACTGCAGCTCTTCGCGCGAGACGTCGTCGGCGATCGCGGCGACGTGCAGTCCCTGCGGCGTCACGTCGAGCACCGCCAGGTCGGTGATGATCCGGTTGACGACGCCCACACCGGTGAGCGGCAGGGTGCAGGCCGGCAGGATCTTCAGGTCGATCGTCCCGTCCTTCTTCTTCGCGACGTGCTCCATGAGGACGAGAACTCGTTCGACGCCGGCGACGAGGTCCATCGCCCCGCCCATGCCCTTGACCATCTTGCCCGGGATCATCCAGTTGGCGAGGTCGCCCTTCTCGCTCACCTGCATCGCGCCGAGGATCGAGAGGTTGATCTTGCCGCCGCGGATCATCGCGAAGGAATCGTGCGAGCCGAAGATCGAGGAACCGGGGATCGTCGTCACTGTCTGCTTGCCGGCGTTGATGAGATCGGCGTCGACTTCGTCCTCGGTCGGAAACGGGCCGATGCCGAGCATGCCGTTCTCGCTCTGCAGCCAGACCTCGATGTCGGGCCGGACGTGGTTGGCGACCAACGTCGGCAGGCCGATGCCGAGGTTGACGTAGAAGCCGTCCTTCAGCTCTTCGGCGGCGCGCGCCGCCATCTGGTCGTGCGTCCAGGGCATGTCAGACCCCCGCTTTCTCGGCGGCCTTGGCGATGACCTGGATGGCCTCCTCGATCGCCACCTCGGCCGGCACTGCGGCGTGCACGGTGCGCTTCTCGATGCGCTTTTCCGGCTTCGCGTTCAGAACGATGCGTTGAACGTAGATCCCGGGCAGGTGCACGGCGTCGGGGTCGATCGAGCCCGTCTCGACGATCTCCTCGACCTCGACGACCGTGACCTTGCCCGCCATCGCGACGGCGGGATTGAAGTTGCGCGCGGTCCGGCGAAAGACGAGGTTGCCGCTCTTGTCGGCTTTTTGCGCCTTGACCAGCGAAACGTCGGGGACGAGCGAGTGTTCCATGACGTGCACGTGCCCGCCGAACTCGCGCGTCTCCTTGCCTTCGGCGACCAGCGTGCCGACTCCCGTGCGCGTGAAGAACGCCGGAATGCCGGCGCCGCCGGCGCGCAGCTTCTCCGCCAGCGTTCCCTGCGGAGTGAACTCGAGCTCGAGCTCGCCCGCCAGGTACTGGCGCTCGAACTCCTTGTTCTCGCCGACGTAGCTCGAGACCATGCGCTTGATCTGCCGCGTCTCGAGCAGCATGCCGAGGCCGAAGCCATCGACGCCGGCGTTGTTCGAGATGACGGTCAGGTTCTTGACGCCCGAGTCGCGCAAGGCCTCGATCAGCGCTTCCGGGATGCCGCACAGGCCGAAGCCGCCGACGGCGAGCAGCTGTCCGTCGTGGACGATGCCGGCGAGCGCCGCGGCGGCGCTCGGGTAGATCTTGTTCATGGGGCTCCTCGTGGCGAGGCACCAATTATCAACGGCCTCGGCTCCTAGAATCGCCGCGATGCTGACCGCCGCCGCCCTGCAGTCGATCCTCGACGGGATCGCCGCCGAATACGTGACGCGGCTTGCGCTTCGAGTCGAGGCCGTCGACGAAGACAGCGTGACACTCGCGTTGCCGGTCGCGCCCGGGCTCGTTCACGGCGGCGGCGTGTTGTGCGGCCAGGCGATCATGTCGGCCGCCGACACGGCGATGCTCGTGGCGATGATCGCCCGGCTCGGCGAGTTCAAGCCGATGACGACCGTGCAGCTGCAGACGAGTTTCCTGCGCCCGGTGGCGAGGGAGGTTGACACGGTCCGCGTCGTCGCGCGGGTCCTGCGCCTCGGCAAGAGCCTCAGTTATGGTGGGGTCGACTTCGAGACGCCGGACGGAAAGCTCGTCGCGCAGGCGACGACGACTTACGCGCTGATCTAACCTAAAACGCAACGACTGGGATCGCGCGAGCGGCCGTTTGCGCGACCGGATGCTGCGACAGGGTCTGTCGTCGCGCCCCAGCGCGGGGACTCGGCGCTCGACCTGGCGGGCTCGCTATTGTCGAATGGACCCGCGGAGTGAGGAAGTTCACGCTCGGCACGCGTCGCTAGAGCGCGACGTGGTTGACACGCACTTACAGCTTACCTACGCTGCCCGTGAATAGGTCACGCTTGAGGTGAAGGGCGTGCAACGGGAAGACACAGAGGAACGACCCATGTCCAGCGAGTCGCTGAGCTTCACCTTACGTCCCGCCGAGACCTACGACGACCTGATGCTCGCATGTCGAGCCCGAGCAGAGGCATACGGTCACAAGGATCCCAAGTACCTCAAGAGCATGGCGGAGCCCGACGCCATAGACCTGTCGCCCTGGACAGCAGTGTTCTTGTGCGAGGACAAAGCCTCAGGGAGACCTGTGGGATCTGTCCGAATCCAAACGACGACCCGGGGGGATACTCAACTCGAGATCGAGAAGTACGTCGAGCCGCCCGCCGAATACTTGGACTTTGGCCGCGCTGAGGTCAGTCGCCTGTCGGCCGTGCACGGTGGCGATCCCTTCATCCGCATGGCGTTGTGGAAGGCCTCGTACCTCTATTGCAAGGCGACGCAGGTCGGCGCGCTGATCGTCGGAGTGCGTAAGCCTGCGCTGATCCGAGCCTACACGCAGATGGGCTTCAAGGACATCTACGCAGATCGCCGCTATGTTCCTCTGGGCCATGGCGGTCCGTTGCCCTACCGCGTCATGCTTGCCGATGTACTCGCCGCGGAGCGCTTCTGGTACGAGGAAAATCCGTTGATGCTTCGCTTCATGTCGCAGACGATTCATCCGGACCTTGCGATAGTTCCATCAGTGCATCGTGCGCCCGTCGAGCAGGTCAGGCTCCGTGTCGTCTAAGGATTTCGCAAACTCGTAGAGCGGGTGATCCTGGAGAACCGACGCCGAGGTGGTTTCGACGTAGCTGCAGATCGCCTGCCTGAGTTGCCGATCGGTGAACGGCTTCATGAGGAAGCCGTCCATCCCTGATTCAAAACAGAGTCGACGCTCCTCTTCGCTCGGGGTGGCGGTCAACGCGACGATCGGCACCCGAGCCTTGCCGCGCGTCTTCTCCATCGTGCGTATCTCGCGGGTCGCCGTCGGGCCGTCCATGGTTGGCATGCGGCAATCCATCAGGATCAGGTCCGGACGTTCGGCACCGAATGCCGCATCGACGGCTTGCTTGCCATCGAACACCCTCGTGTGCTTCAAGCCCAGGTGCTCCAGGTGCGCGGCAGCGATGATTGCGTTCACGTCGTTGTCTTCGACGAGGAGCACGTGGTAGCTCGAACTGAGCGGAATCAATGGTTCGCCGACCTTCGCAGCGGGATCCGGAATCGATATCGGATCAGCGGGCTCGAGCTTTACTGCGAACCCGAATCGAGAACCAACGCCGAGCGCTGTGCTCACGGTGATGTCACCACCCATCGCTCGCGCCAGTTCGCGCGCGATAGTCAAGCCCAGGCCGGTTCCGTCAGCGGGGCGAGCCGCCGTGTCGTCCGCTTGATGGAACGCCTCGAAGATCCGTGGCAAGTCGGTTGCGGAAATTCCCGGTCCGGTGTCGGCCACCTCGAAGACGAACTTCTCTTTCGCCCGCGTCGCCACGAAACGCACAAGGCCCTTGTCGGTGAACTTCAAGGCGTTGCCAAGAAGATTGTGGAGGATCTGTCGCACGCGCGCAGCGTCTCCACGTACCCAGCATGCATCGCCAAGGTCGATCGAACAGCGAAAACCGACGCCTTTCCCCTGGGCTCGAACTTCGTACAGCTCGGCGAGGTTGAGGACTTCTGCGGTCAGGTCGAAGGGTGCGATGTGCAACTGCAGATGTCCAGAATCGATGCGCGACACGTCGAGCAGCGCCCCGATCAGCTCGAGCAGGTGCTTGCCAGAGGACTCGATGAGCTTCAACCGGTGTTTGACCGACGGGTCGGCGACTTGTCTTTGGACAAGTTCGGTCATTCCAAGAATGCCGTGTAGAGGGGTTCTCAGCTCATGACTCATGGTGCCGAGGAAGACCGCCTTGGCGGCACTCTGCCGACGAACGTCGAGAAGCGCCCGTTCGAGGTCCGTCGACGTTTGGGAGGCTAGTTGCAACGCGTCGGAACGGGCGAGCAGTGCAATGGCGGTCTGTTCTCTCGCAACGAATTCGCGGGTGACCCGTCGCTCCGATGCGTAGCCAGTGACCAGCGCCTGCACCACGATCAGCGCCACGGCTGCGGTAGCGAAGAACCCGAATGCATCACCACGCATGAGCGCCGCCATGGCCATCGGCAAGGTGACCGGCAACACGAATGCAGCCACCGCGAGTTGGCGGACCTGCAGGCCGAATGTGGCGAGCATCGCAACGCTCACCATGCACGCGAGCATGAGAGGCGCCAGATCGGTGGACGCACCGATCCCCCATAGCCCTGCCAAGCCCCAGACGACTCCATCGAAAATCAGCGATGCCAGAAGAAACGCATTCGCAGACGACAGGGAGATCCGCGTGCGGAACCTCTCCAGCCGGTACGCCTGGGCGAAGACGAAGCGAGGTAAGGCGCTCAGAACCTTGAGCCCGAACCAGACGCGAACGAGGTCTTGTCCGAACACCGGTGCCAGATACAGCGACAGCACCAACGCAAAGGTCGTGGAGATGACCGTCGCACTTGCGACGTGACCCAGCAAACTGGACAGCTGCAGCTGGCGCAGCCTCCTCAGAGAGATCGGATCGAGTTCGGAGGCTCGACCGAAAGTCGAGGGGGTGTCCGGCTCGATCTGTTCAGCCGTGAGAAGAGGAGTTCCCATGCAAAGGTCGCGCGCGGCGGCCGCCAATCGGCTGCAGTGGCCAGTGTTAGGTATTCACCGGGATTACGATCACAGGAAGTAGGACGGTTCCGGACACCAAATGAGTGGTTGACTTCCTGCCGACCCGCATGGAGCGTACGAGAGCCAGCCATTCGACAATCTGGCCCGAGAAGGCAAGACTGAAGCTCGCATTGGTTATCGACCATTGGCTGACAAACCTTAGCGGCGGCCGATGGGGGCGCCCCAAAGGTCACGCCGGCCTATCAGCCTCGTGATAAATGACCGCCGTGCGCATGCCTAGCTACACCTGTTCGATTGGGCGCCGCGCGCTCTGCGGCCGGCCGCCAGACAACGGTTAGGCCTTGACCAGCGCGCCGTTCCGGCTCTGTGCGGATGCCCGACGCTTCACCCATACGCCGAACGACAGGCCGAGAAGCACCATGGTGATTGAGTAGACGGCGGCGGGAAGAGCGATCTGCGCGTTGTTCAAAGCCGTCATGGCAACGTAGATCGACAGGACCGCGCTTCGCACGCCCAGCTGGAACGTGACGGCGACGGCGCTTGCCTGATCCAACGCCATCGCGAGCGAAGCGCGATAGCCCACGACCATGCTGAGCAAATTGAACAGGATGACGCTCACGCCGACCTGCGTGAATGCCAGGGCCAACGCCTCCCATTCCTTCACGATGGCGGCTGCGGAAAAGACCACCAGGACGATGACGCTGACCAGGCGCATCGGCTTGTTGACGCGCTCCGCGAATCGCGGGGCGCGAGCGCGAACGACCATTCCGATGATCACGGGCACGATGAGCGTGGCCATCGTTTCGATCAGCTTGCCGCCCACCTCGGGCATGGTCTCCGGACCGGCAGCAAAGTGAACAATTGACCAGCTGCAGATCAGCGGCAGCGTGACCATGCTCAACACCGTGTTGATTCCCGTAAGCGAAACGTTCAGCGCGACATTGCCACCAAAAACGTGGCTGTACAGGTTCGAAGAAATGCTGCCTGGGGCGGCAGCCAACAACATCAGGCCGACCGCGTAGGGGGTGGAAAGGCTCATCGCGGTGGCAAGCGCAAACGCTGCGAGCGGCAAGATGATCATCTGCAGCACCAAGGCCACGACAACCGCGCGCTTCTCGTTCAGGAGCCGACGAAAATCTGCCAGCTCGAGCGAGAGTCCCAACCCTGCCATGACCACGGCAAGAGCCAGGAAGAGGACTTGCATCATTCCCAAGGTCGACATCGCGCTCACTTCCTCTGGAGTTGACCAAAGCATAAGCAGGTTCGACGGCTCAGGCACCGCAGCGACGCGAATTGCCACGTTCAAGCGTCGATTTGTCACGTCGGCGAGGAGGTCGCCGTCGAGCCCTGACCGCGCGTTTTCCGGAACGCCGGGGCTGATGCCGTCGACAGCATGTCAGGCGATCAACGTACGGATGGTCTCGGGCAGCGGCACGCTCTTCCCCTGCCGGTAGTTCATCCACACCGTCTTCGCTCCACCGGTCGCGTAGAGCACCCCGGGCTCGTCGGTGCGCTCGAGCGTGACCCATGCCATGAAGCTCGAGCGGCCGGGGTTCGAGACGTAGTGCTTCGCGAGCACGTCGCCGGGGTACTTCAGCTGGCGCAGGAAATTGCAGAAGGTGTTGACGATGACGATCCCCTCGCCCGCCAGGTCGGGCGCGCCGACGATCCGGTGCAGCCACTCGATGCGGATCGTCTCGAGGTAGCGGAAGTAGATCGTGTTGTTGACGTGGCCCATCGCGTCCATGTCGCCCCAGCGGATCGGGATCACCATCTCGAGCGTCAGCTTCTTCGCGTCGGGCAAGTCGAAGCGCATGGCGGCTCCCGACAAACTAGGTTCGGGGCACGCCGAGCTCGGCGTAGAGGCGATCGACGAGCGACCGCAACGCGGCGACCTCGGCCTCGACGCTCGCTTGGCGCGCCTTCAGGGCGGCGAGCTCGCCACTGGCGACGAAGGCCTCGCCGTCGCTCGCCACTGCCAGTGCCGCGGTGTCGATCGGCCCCGACAGGAGCTGCGCCCAGCGAGCCTCGCGCGAGCCCGGCGCGCGCGGCAGCTTGACGGCGAGCGGGCCGCCCTTGTCCGCGGGGCGCGCCGCCAGCTCGTCGAGGAAGCCTTCGACGGCGGACAGGTCGGCGAAGCGGTGCAGCCGCTCGCTGTTGCTGCGCAACTCCGACGTCGTCTGCGCGCCGCGCAGCATCAGCACCGCGAGCAGCGCCACCGATTGCGACGGCAGGGCGAGGGCGCGACCCATGTTGTGCTCGAAGCGCGCGACG
>DATMGW010000549.1:0-3002 GCA_035555295.1 Caldimonas sp. | reverse complement strand
GTTTTCGGGGTAGAACGCGGTCGCCTCGATGGCGGCGAGCGCGGTCTCGCGCAGGCTCCGCGGCGCCGGGTCGACGGCGAAGACTCCCGCCGTCGAGGCGTCGGCTTCGTCCATGCGAACGAACCATTGCGCCGCGGCGCGATAGATCACTGGCGTCTTGTGCCGCCAGCAGTGCGGGTAGCTATGCACCAGCGTCGAGCTGTCGAAGAGCCGGCCGGCGCCGCGCAGGGCTTCGACGATGCGCGGCGTCGCCTCCCAGATGTCGGCGCCGCCGAACAGGGGCAGCGCCGCGTCATAGACGCCGTTGCCCTGGACCGGGTTGAGGATCGCGTCGAGCGCGAGGCCGTGCGCGCGGCACGAGTTGAAGTCCTCGACGCCGTAGGCCGGAGCGGAGTGGACGATGCCCGTGCCGTCTTCGGCGGTCGCGTAGTCGGCGAGATAGACCGGCGCGACGCGGTCGTAGCCGGCATCCACCGCGGCCAGCGGATGGCGAAAGCCGAGCCCTTCGAGCCGTTCGCCCGGCACGCTGGCGACGACCCGGCCCTCGAGCCCGAATCGCGCCAGGCACTTGTCGACCAGGGCGCTCGCCAGCACGAGCAGGCCGCGCTCCGTATCGACGAGCGAATAGTCGAGCCTCGGGTTGAGGTTGAGCGCCTGGTTGGACGGCAGCGTCCACGGCGTCGTCGTCCAGATCAGGGCGAAGGCGTCCTTCGCGAACGGCGCGACGCCGAAGGCCGTCGCGAGCGCGGCCGGGTCGGCGGCGAGAAAGGCGACGTCGACGGTCGTCGACTTGCGGTCGGCATACTCGATCTCGAACTCGGCCAGCGACGAGCCGCAGTCGAAGCACCAGTACACGGGCTTCAGGCCGCGGTAGACGAAGCCGCGCTCGACGATCCGCTTGAAGGCGCGGATCTCGCCGGCCTCGTTGCCGAAGTCCATCGTCCGGTACGGATGCTCCCAGTCGCCGAGCACGCCGACGCGTTTGAAATCGGCCATCTGCTGCGTGATCTGCTCGGTCGCGTAGGCGCGGCTCTTCGCCTGCACGTCGGCGCGGGCGAGGCCGCGGCCGTAGGTCTTCTCGATCTGGTTCTCGATCGGCAGGCCGTGGCAGTCCCAGCCCGGCGTGTAGCGCGCATCGAAGCCGGCGAGCTGGCGCGCCTTGACGATCATGTCCTTCAGGATCTTGTTCGCCGCGTGGCCGACGTGGAGCTGCCCGTTGGCGTAGGGCGGCCCGTCGTGCAGGACGAAGCGCGGCCGGCCGTGCCGCGCCTCGCGCAGGCGCTGATAGACGCCTTCGTCGCTCCACTTCTTGACCCAGCCCGGCTCGCGTCTGGGCAGGTCGCCGCGCATCGGAAAGGGCGTGTCGGGCAGGTTCAGCGTCTTGCGATAGTCGATCGCGGCAGGGGAGCTACTGTTGTCAGTCGGGGTGGGCACATCGGCCATGGCGGCGAGTCTTTCGGGGCGAGGGCGCCGGCGCGCCTTCGGGTCGGATCCGGCATGCGGGCGATCGGTATCGCTGCATCGATCGCGGCGAACGCTTCACGCGAAGCGGTGGTTGTCGCGCGTCGTCGTCGTCAAATTCGGTCGCGCGTGGTCTGCCGGCCGGTCGAGGCGTGAGCTCGCATGTCGGCGGCGAGCCAGGCGCGCGCCTGGTCGCAATCGCGGCCGATGGCAGCGGTCAAGGCGCCGAGCGACTCGTAGCGCGCTTCGTCGCGAAGCTTGGCGAGCAGTTCCACGCGGGCGAGTTTACCGTAGCCCCCCTCGGCGCCGAGTCCCGCGGGCCAATCGAAGACGTGCACTTCCAGGAGGACGCGGCCGCTGTCGTCGATCGTCGGGCGGCGGCCGAGGCTGGCGACTCCCTCGAGCGGCGCAGCGCCGACGCCCTGGACGCGAACGACGAACACACCCATCGCAGCCGGGCGCGGGTGGCGAAAGCGCAGGTTCAGGGTGCGAAAGCCGTCGCCGCGCCCGCTTGCGCTTTCGCCGAGCGCGCGCCCGAGCTTGGCACCGTGGATGACGTGGCCGCTGATGCTGTACGGCCGCCCGAGCAGCGATTCGGTAAGCTTCATGTCGCCGGCCGCGAGCGCGGCGCGTACCGCCGAGCTCGAGACTCGCGCGCCATGCACCTCATAGCTCATCATGCGCGCGACGTCGAAGCCGCGCGCCGTCCCGGCCGCGTCGAGCATCGCGTAGTCGCCGGCGCGCCGGGCACCGAAGCGGAAGTCGTCGCCGACGAGCACGTAGCGCGTGCCGAGCCCGGCGACGAGGACGTTGTCGATGAACGCATCGGGCGTTTGCGCGGCGAAAGCGGCGTCGAAGCGCAGCACGACGGCTTGGGCGATGCCGCAGCGCTCGAGCTCGCCGAGCTTGTCGCGCAAAGTCGCGATGCGCGGCGGCGCCGAGTCGGCCTTGCCGGCGAGCGCCGCGAAGTAGTCGCGCGGATTCGGCTCGAAGGTCATCACCGTCGGCACCAGGCCGCGATGCGCCGCCTCCGAGACGAGCAGGGCGAGCATCGCCTGGTGACCGCGGTGCACGCCGTCGAAATTGCCGATCGTCAGGGCGCAGAGCGGCGCGAGATCAGGGTGACGAAGCCCGCGGAAGACGCGCATTGCAGCGATTATCGGCCGTGCCGATCCTGACGACGCGGCGCGCGCCGTCGGGCGCCTGCATGCGCGCCCGCATCCACACCGTCAGGCCGCTCGGCAGCCGGTGCGGCTGCGCGTCGGCCTCGCAGGTCAGCGCCGCCAAGGCAACCAGGCGCAGCGCGAACACCTCTTCGGCGCCAAGGCTGGTGCCGAACGAGGCGACGCCAAGCAGCTTGGCCGCGGCGCTGTTGGCCCAGGCGATCCGCCCGTCCGCGGTGATCGCGGCGAGGCCTTCCATCGGGGTGTCGAGCAGCGTCGGCGAGGTCTGCAGATGGACGACGATGTGCTCCGTCGATTGCGCGCGCAGCAGGCGGTTCTCGATCGCCGTGGCGAACAAGCCGACAACGGCCGCCGCGT
>DATMGW010000548.1:0-2708 GCA_035555295.1 Caldimonas sp. | reverse complement strand
ACGGAAGGCGCGACCCGATGGCCGGGCCGCTCGCGCCGTCGGCAGCGCTCGCCCGCGCCGACCCGGGCCGCTCGGGCCATCTCGGCGAGGCGCTGGTGGCGAGCGGATACCGCGCCGCCGCGGCGACGACGATCTTCGTCTCGGGCCCCGGCGACGCCGCGCAGGCGCTGCGCCTGATCGAGGAACACTACTGCGGCTCGCTCCTCGATCCGCGCTATTCGCAGGTCGGCGTCGCCCGCTCGCGCGACAGCTGGCGGGTCAATCTCGCCCGGCCGCTCCTTCCCGCCAACCTGGGCGACTGGCGCGAAGCGGGCAAGACGGTCCTGCGCCTCGTCAACGAAGCGCGCAGCCGGCCGCGCGCCTGCGGGCCAGCGCGATTCGCGGCGGTCGCGCCGCTGGCCTGGAACGAGGCGCTGGCCGAAGCGGCACTCGCGCACAGCAGCGACATGGCGCGTAGTCGCACCCTCAGCCATGTCGATTCGGCCGGCGACTCGGTGGCGCAGCGCGCCAGGCACTCGGGTTACCGCTGGCGGCACGTCGGCGAGAACATCGCGGCCGGACTCGGCTCGCCCGAGCAAGTCGTCGCCGGCTGGCTCGCGAGCCCGGGCCATTGCGCCAACATCATGGAGCCGGACTACGCCGACATGGGCGCCGCCTACGCGACGAATCCGGGCAGCGAGATGGTCATCTACTGGACGCAGACCTTCGGCCGCAGGTGAGGCGGAAGCTGCGCGCCGCGGCGCAGGCGCGCTTGCTCGTCAGCGCGACCTGCGCACACGCAGCAGCTCGTCGAGGATGAGCAGGAAGGCACCGACGCTGATGGCGCTGTCGGCGGCGTTGAACGACGGGAAGTACGAGCCGCGGTAGTGGACCTGGATGAAGTCGACGACGTAGCCGTGCAGGACGCGGTCGATGACGTTGCCGAGGGCGCCGCCGAGGATCAGCGCGAGCGCCCAGCCGAACAGGCGCTGGCCGCCGTGGCGCGCGAGCAGCCAGACGATGAACGTGGCGGCAGCGATCCCCAGGCCGATGAAGAACCAGCGCTGCCAGCCTGAAGCGCCGGCAAGGAACGAGAACGCCGCGCCGGTGTTGTGGGCGCAGACGATGTCGAGGAACGCATTGACCGTGCGCACCTCGTTCACGGCGAAGGTGCCCGAGATGATCGTCTTCGTCAGCTGGTCGACGAGGATGACGGCCAGCGCGATGCCGAGCCAGGGCCAGAGCGACGACGCTCGCTTCGTTGCCATCAGGCGATGCTCCGCGCTTCGCCGGCGCCGTACAGGTTGCTCGTGCAGCGGCCACAGATCGTCGGGTGGGCGGGGTCGACGCCGACGTCGCTTCGGTAGTGCCAGCAGCGCTCGCACTTCGTCGCTTTGCTCGGAGTTGCGTGGACGAAGAACTCGCTCGGGTCGGCCGTGTCGCCGGCCGATTCGAGACGCGCCGCCGACGTGATGAGGACGAAGCGAAGCTCGTCGCCGAGCGCCGCCAGCTCGGCGAGGCGCTTCGGCCCGGCCGAGATCGTCACCTCGGCCTGCAGCGACGAGCCGATCCGTCCCTCGGCGCGAAGCAGCTCGATCTGCCGGTTCGACTCGGCGCGCACCCCGGCGATGCGCTTCCAGGCGGCGAGCAAGGCCTCGTCCTGCCAGGCCCGCGTGTCGACGTAGGTCTCGGCGAAGATCGAAGGCGACCCCTTCGGCCCGAACACCTGCCACGCCTCCTCGGCGGTGAAGCTGAGAAAGGGGGCCATCCAGCGCAGCATCGCGTGGGCGACGTGCCACAGCGCCGTCTGCGCCGAGCGCCGCGCCAGCGACTTCGGCGCCGTCGTGTACAGGCGGTCCTTCAGGATGTCGAGGTAGAAGGAGCCGAGGTCCTCCGAGCAGTACACCTGCAGCTTGGCGACGACCGGGTGGAACTCGTAGACGCCGTAATGGCCGCCGGCGTGGACGCCGCGTGCCGCGTCGAAATCGCCGACGATCTCGGCCTGCAGCTCGGCGGTTCGCGCCAGCATCCAGCGGTCGATCTCGAGCATCTGCGCCAGCGGCACGGCGTCGTTCGCGGCGCCGAAGTCGCTCGTGTTGGCGAGCAGGAAGCGCAGCGTGTTCCTGATCCGCCGGTACGAGTCGACGACGCGGGCGAGGATCTTGTCGTCGATCGCGAGGTCGCCCGAGTAGTCGGTCGCGGCGCACCAGAGGCGGATGATCTCGGCGCCGAGCTTGGCCGTCACCTCGTGCAGGGCGATGAAGTTGCCCAGGCTCTTGCTCATTTTGCGGCCCGAGCCGTCGACCGTGAAGCCGTGCGTCAGGAGCCCGCGATACGGCGCGTGCCCTTCCATCGCGCAGGCGATCAGCAGCGACGAATGGAACCAGCCGCGATGCTGGTCGTGGCCTTCGAGATAGAGGTCGGCCTCGGGGCTGGCGCCGTCGTCGTCGGGAATCGTCGTTCCCGGGTGGCTGCCGCGCAGGACGTGGAAGAAGGTCGAGCCGGAATCGAACCAGACGTCGAGGATGTCGTTGCTCTTCGCGTAGTGCTCGGCGTCGCCGGCGCCGAGCACGTCTGCCGCCGACAGGCGCGACCAGGCCTCGACGCCGCCTGCTTCGACGAGTGCCGCGGCGCGGTCGATCAGCGCCAGCGTGTCGGGGTGCAGCTCGCCGGTCACCTTGTGCAGGAAGAGGGGCAAAGGCACGCCCCAGTTGCGCTGCCGGCTGATG
>DATMGW010000547.1:0-12956 GCA_035555295.1 Caldimonas sp. | reverse complement strand
ACTGGCCCGAAACCGCACCGCAGCGGCCGCAGCGAGGATGCGTTGAGCGAAAAGAAGAAGACGATCGTCGTCGCCGGGGCCGGCTCGATCGGCTGCTTCGTCGGCGGCCATCTCGCCGCCGCCGGACACGACCTTCGCTTCCTGGCGCGCCCGCGCATCGCCGCCGAAGTCGGCGAGCACGGCCTGACCCTGACCGACCGCGACGGCGGCAAGGTGCTGCTCGCCGCGAGCCGGGTCGCGATCGGCACCGACCCGGCCGTGCTCGCCTGCGCCGACGTCGTGCTCGTCACCGTGAAGAGCGGCGCCACGCGCGAGATGGCGAAGAGCGTGCGGCAGCACGCGCCGGCGCACGCGGTCGTCGTCTCGCTGCAGAACGGCATCGACAACGCCGGCATCCTGCGGGAGGAGCTGCCGGCCCTGCAGGTCGTCGCCGGGATGGTTCCGTTCAATGTCGTTGCGCTCGGCGCCGGTCGCTTCCATCGCAGCAGCGACGGCGACATCGTCATCGACGCGCGCGCCGGCGCGCTGGCGCATGAGCTCTCGACGCCGCACCTGAAGCTGAAGACCCACGCCGACATGACGGCCGTCGCCTGGGGCAAGCTGCTGCTGAACCTGAACAACGCGCTCAACGCGCTCGCCGGCGTTCCCTTGCGCGAGGAACTGGCCGACCGGCGCTGGCGCCTCGTCCTCGCGACGTGCATCTCCGAAGCGCTGGCCGCGCTCGCGGCCGCAGGCATCCGGCCGGGCAAGGTCGGCGCCCTGCCGCCCCGCGCACTGCCCGCGGTCCTTCGCCTGCCCGACTTTCTCTTCAGGCTCGTTGCCGCCGGCCAGCTCAAGATCGATGCGCAGGCGCGCTCGTCGATGTGGGACGACCTCGAGCAACGTCGCACGACCGAGATCGACCAGCTCCAGGGCGCGGTCGTCGCCCTGTCGAGACGCCACGGCCTGCGCGCCACCGTCAACGAAGCCGTCGTCGACCGGATCAGGAAGGCCGAGCAACAAGCCGCCGGCTCCCCCCACCTGACTGCCAGCGCGATCCAGCTGTGAAGGCGGATACCCGGTCCGCTTTCACAACCAGCAAGTTGACGGACCGCAGGTCCGTCGAACGCGCGTAGCGAAACCGGACGCCCCGTCCGGTTTCGCTCAGATCGACATCCGCGCCCGCGCGCCCTCGGCCGCCATGTCGGCCCCGCGCCCCTGCTGCACGATCTCGCCGCGCTCCATGACGAGATAGCGGTCGGCGAGCTCGGCGGCGAAATCGTAGTACTGCTCGACCAGCACGATCGCCATGCGCTGCGGCGCGCCGCCGACCGGCAGCCCGGTGTCGGCGAGCATGCGGATGACGCGGCCGATGTCCTTGATGATCGAGGGCTGGATGCCTTCGGTCGGCTCGTCGAGGACGAGCAGGCGCGGCCCGGCGGCGAGCGCGCGGGCGATCGCCAGCTGCTGCTGTTGTCCGCCCGAGAGGTCGCCGCCGCGCCGATGTCGCATCGCCTTCAACACCGGGAAGAGCTCGAACAGCTCGGGCGGCAGCGGCGTCGAGCCGGGCCGGTAGGCCAGGCCCATCGCCAGGTTCTCCTCGACCGTCAGGCGGGAGAAGATCTCGCGCCCCTGCGGCACGTAGCCGATGCCGCGGCGGACCCGCTCGTACGGCGTCTCTCGGCCGATGTCGACACCGTCGAAGACGACGCTTCCCGAGCGCACCGCAACGATTCCCATCAGGCTCTTCAGCAGCGTCGTCTTGCCGACGCCGTTGCGCCCGAGGACGACCGTGACCTCGCCCACCGCCGCTTCGAGCGAGACGCTGCGCAGGATGTGCGAGCCGCCGTAGTACTGGTTCAGCGACTCGACCTTGAGGAGCAAGTCACCGGCCAAGATAGACCTCGACGACCTTCTCGTCGGCTTGAACCTCGGCGAGCGAGCCCTCTGCGAGAACGCTGCCTTCGTGCAGCACCGTCACCTTCTTCGCCGGGTTGCCGTGCGTCAGGGCGTGGATGAACTTCATGTCGTGCTCGACGACGACGAGCGAATGGCTGCCTTCGAGCGACAGGAACAGCTCGGCCGTGCGTTCCGTCTCTTCGTCGGTCATTCCGGCGACGGGCTCGTCGAGCAGGAGCAGCTTCGGGTTCTGCATCAGCAGCATGCCGATCTCGAGCCACTGCTTCTGTCCGTGCGACAGCATTCCGGCCGTGCGCTGCGCGTGCTCCTTCAGGTGGATGAGGACGAGCATCTCGCCGATCCGGTCGAGCTGCGCACCCGAGAGGCGAAAGAACAGCGACGCGCGGACGCCGCGGTCGGCCTTGAGCGCCAGCTCGAGGTTCTCGAACACCGAAAGATGCTCGAACACGGTGGGCTTCTGGAACTTGCGGCCGACGCCGACCGAGGCAATCTCGTTCTCGCGCAGGCGCAGCAGGTCGATCGTCGAGCCGAAGAAGCAGCGCCCGGCGTCGGGGCGGGTCTTGCCGGTGATGACGTCCATCATCGTCGTCTTGCCGGCTCCGTTCGGGCCGATGATGCAGCGCATCTCGCCGGCGCTGATGCTCAGCGAGAGCGCGTTCAACGCCTTGAAGCCGTCGAAGCTGACCGTGATGTCGTCGAGGTAGAGGATGGCGCCGTGCGCGACGTCGAGCTGCCCGGGATGGACGAGGCGCGAATAGCTCGCGACCCGGCCGCCTCCCGAAGTGCCGCCCTGGAGCGCCTGGGCACGCTGCTCGGCGTGGCGGCGCGCCTCGGCGCCCGCACGCATGAGATCGGGTGTCATGAGGCCGAGCCTTCCTCGCGCCGGGCGCTTCGGCGCAACAACGCAAGCACCTTCGGATGCCGAAACAGGCCGACGATGCCGCCGGGCAGGAAGAGCGTCACGGCGATGAAGAGCGCACCGAGGAAGTAGAGCCAGAACTCGGGGAAGACCTGGGTGAACCAGCTCTTCGCCCCGTTGACGAAGAAGGCACCGACGATCGGGCCGATCAGCGTCGCGCGGCCGCCGACGGCCGTCCAGATCGCGATCTCGATCGACGCGGCAGGCGTCATCTCGCTCGGGTTGATGATGCCGACCTGCGGCACGTAGAGGGCGCCGGCGATGCCGCACATCACGGCCGAGAGCGTCCAGATCGCGAGCTTGTAGCGCAGCGGGTCGTAGCCGGTGAACATGACTCGGCTCTCGGCGTCGCGGATCGCCTGCAGGACGCGGCCGAACTTGCTGCCGACGATGGCGCGAGCCATCACGAAGAAGGCGATCAGGGTGCAGCCGGTGATGACGAACAGCAGCATGCGCATCGACGGCGTCGCGATCGGGTGGCCCAGGATGCGCTTGAAGTCGGTGAAGCCGTTGTTGCCGCCGAAGCCCGTCTCGTTGCGAAAGAAGAGGAGCATCGTCGCGTAGGTCATCGCCTGCGTGATGATCGAGAAGTAGACACCCTTGATGCGCGAGCGGAAGGCGAAGAAGCCGAACACGAAGGCGAGCAGGCCCGGAGCGAGGACGACGAGCGCCATCTGCGCGACGAACGAATCCGAGAGCGCCCAGTGCCAGGGGAATTCCTTCCAGTTGAGGAAAACCATGAAGTCGGGCATGGGCATGCGGTACTGCCCGTCGCTGCCGATCTGCCGCATCAGGTACATCCCCATGGCGTAGCCGCCGAGGGCGAAGAAAACGCCGTGGCCGAGCGAGAGGATGCCGGTGTAACCCCAGATCAGGTCCATCGCCAGCGCGCACATCGCGTAGCACATGATCTTGGCAACGAGCTGCACGGCGTACTCGCTGAGATGGAAGGCGCTCCCGGCAGGGACGAGCAGGTTGGCGGCCGGAACGACGACGGCGACGACGGCGAGCGCGATCGTCACGCCGGCCCAGGCGCGGATGCCGAGCAGCATCGACCGCCCGGGAGCAACTGCCGGCATCGACAGGACCGCGCTCATGCTTCGGCGCTCCGCCCCTTCATCGCGAACAGTCCGGAGGGCTTTCTCTGGATGAAGATGATGATGAAGACGAGGACCATGATCTTCGCCAGCACGGCGCCCGCCATTCCCTCGAGGAACTTGTTGAGCACGCCAAGGCCGAGTGCGGCGACGACCGTGCCGGCGAGCTGGCCGACGCCGCCGACGACGACGACGAGGAACGAGTCGACGATGTAGCTCTGCCCGAGGTCGGGCCCCACGTTGCCGATCTGCGAGAGCGCGCAGCCGGCCAGCCCGGCGATCCCGGCGCCGAAGGCGAAGGCGACCGTGTCGACGCGCGCCGTGTCGACGCCGACGCAGGCCGCCATGCGCCGGTTCTGTGTCACGCCGCGAACGAACAGGCCCAGGCGCGTCTTCGCAATCAGCAGCGCGACGCCGCCGAGAACGAGCATCGCGAAGGCGATGATGGCGATGCGGTTGTAGGGCAGGACCAGGTTGCTCATCGCCGCGACTCCGCCCGAGAGCCACGCCGGGTTTTCGACCGGGACGTTCTGCGCGCCGAAGGTCGATCGCACCGCCTGCTGCAACACCAGGCTGATCCCCCAGGTCGCGAGCAGCGTCTCGAGCGGCCGGCCGTAGAGGAAGCGGATCACGCCGCGCTCGAGCACGGCGCCGGCAAGCGCGGCGACGAGAAACGCCGCCGGGATCGCCGCCAGGACGTAGGCGTCGAAGGCGCCCGGCAGGTAGGCGCGGAACAGGTTCTGCACGACGTAGGTCGTGTACGCGCCGATCATCATCAGCTCGCCATGCGCCATGTTGATGACGCCCATGAGACCGTAGGTGATGGCCAGGCCGAGGGCGACGAGCAGCAGCACCGAGCCGAGCGAGATCCCGGTGAAGACGACGCCGAGGCGCTCGCCCCAGGCGAGCCGGCCGCGCACCGCGTCGAGCCCCTGCTGCAGGGCGGTGCGAACCTCGGGATCGGTTTCGGCGCCGGCGGCCAGGCGCTCCTGGAGCAGGCTCGCGACCGAGCTCTGGCTGCTCGACGCCAGCTCCTTCGCCGCGGCGAGGCGCTTCTCGCGATCCGACGACGAGACGAGGATCGCCGCGCGCATGCGCAGCAGCCTGTCCTTCAGCTCGCTGTCGGCTTCCGCGGCGAGCGCCTTCTCGACGAGCGGAAGCTGGCCTTCGTCGAGCGTCGCCTTGCCGAGGTCGGCGATGGCGGCGCGGCGCACGCCGAGGTCGGGCGAGAACAGGCGCAGCGACGACAGCACGGCGTCGAGCGCGCCGCGCATGCGGTTGTTGTTGCTCACGTCCTCGGCGGCCTCGGGAAGCGCCGCCTGCTCGCCGCTCGCGGCCAGCGTCGTCTTGCCGTCGTGGACGATGTAGACCTTGTCGCCCGCGACCTTGACCTCGTCGTCGAGGAGCGCCTTCACGAACGCGGCGAGCTGCGCGTCGCCGGCGGCCGCCGTCGCGTTCAATGCGGCGATGCGCGAGTCGTTGTCGCCGGCGGCGATGGCGAGCGTCTGCTGCGAGGTGAGCGCGAACGACGTGGCCGGCAGGAGCGAAAAGAGCAGCGAGAGAAGGAGACGACGAGCTGTCATCCTGAGCGAAGCGAAGGATCCCCTCTCGTCGGACGGAGAGATTCTTCGCTTCGCTCAGGATGACACTCGAGGGCGCGGCGCGCCCCCGAATGTCACTTCTTCTCGGGCTCGTCCTTCTTGCCCTTGTTCTCCGGGATGTAAGGGCTCCACGGCTGGGCCTTGATCGGGCCGGCCGTCTTCCACACGACGTTGAACTGCCCGTCGTTCTTGATCTCGCCGATGAAGACAGGCTTATGCAGGTGATGGTTCTTCATGTCCATCGTGGAGATGAAGCCACCCGGCGCCTTGAAGGTCTGGCCGGCCATCGCCGCGATCACCTTGTCCGGGTCGGTCGACTTGGCCTTCTCGACCGCCTGCGCCCACATGTGGATGCCGATGTACGTGGCCTCCATCGGGTCGTTGGTCAGCGGCTTGTCCTTGTGGCCCGGGATGTTGTGCAACTTGGCGTAGTCGCTCCACTCCTTGATGAACGCGGTGTTGGTCGGGTTCTTGATCGACATGAAGTAGTTCCACGCCGCCAGGTGGCCGACGAGCGGCTTCGGGTCGACGCCACGCAGCTCTTCCTCGCCGACCGAGAACGCCACGACCGGAACGTCGGTCGCCTTCAGGCCCTGGTTGCCGAGCTCCTTGTAGAAGGGCACGTTGGAGTCGCCGTTGATCGTCGAGATCACCGCGGTCTTCTTGCCCTCGGACGCGAACTTCTTGATCTTGCCGATGATCGTCTGGTAGTCGGAGTGTCCGAACGGCGTGTACTCCTCCATGATGTCTTCGTCCTTGACGCCCTTGCTGTGCAGGAACGAACGCAGGATCTTGTTGGTGGTGCGCGGATAGACGTAGTCGGTACCGAGCAGGACGAAGCGCTTGGCCGAACCGCCGTCCTTGCTCATCAGGTACTCGACCGCGGGGATCGCCTGCTGGTTCGGCGCCGCTCCCGTGTAGAACACGTTCTTGCTGAGCTCTTCGCCCTCGTACTGGACCGGATAGAAGAGCAGGCCGTTGCTCTCCTCGAACACCGGAAGGACTGACTTGCGGCTGACGCTCGTCCAGCAGCCGAACGTGACGGCGACCTTGTCCTGGGTCAGCAGCTGCTTGGCCTTCTCGGCGAACAGCGGCCAGTTCGACGCCGGGTCGACGACGACCGGCTCGAGCTGCTTGCCCAGCACCCCTCCTTTGGCGTTGATCTCGTCGATCGTCATCAAGGCGACGTCCTTGAGCACCGTCTCGGAGATCGCCATCGTTCCCGACAGCGAATGCAGGATACCGACCTTGATCGTGTCGGCGGCGAATGCGGGCAGGCTGATCAGGCCCGATGCGGCAAGAGCAGCGCAGGCGGCTTTGAGCGCGAATCGACGTTTCATCGAGACATACCTCCGAAGTGTTCGAGTGGATGACGGGCAGACGACGGTTCGTCGGCGGGAGTTGCAGTCAGCAAGGGCTATGCCACACCGGGTCGACGCCCCGGCAAGCGAGGTCACCGTCCGCTTCGGTGCGGGCGCGTGGCTACGGACCGCGGGCGACCGCACCAGCGACGGGCAGAGCTCCGCACCAAGTTGGCAGTCCGCGCGCTTTCGGGCGCGAGTTCGCGACCGCTGCCGGGTTGGCCTCGGCGAGCTCGTTGCGGCTAGGATTCCGTGCTCACGAGGAGCCCCGTCATGATCGCCCGCTGTTTCAGGATCGTCCGGATCGCAGGGCTCGCGCTCGCGACCGTCGCGCTGGCTGCGTCGCCAGCCCTCGCTGCCGACGACGATGCCGGCAGCGCCCCGGCGGCGCAGGCGCCGAAGATGATCTCGCTCGCGCCGCCGTCGGGAAGCGGGCCGGTCGTCGTCGTCGTGTCCGGCGACACCGGCACCGGCAACTACGAGTACTTCGCCTCCGACGTGGCGCGGCTCGGCTATTCGACGGTGCTGGTCGACGGCAAGGACGTCTACGGCCGCGGCATCGAAGGCGGTGCCGTGCTGCGCCGGATCATCGCCGAAGCGCTCGCGGCGCCGACCGCCAGGCCGGGCAAGGTCGTCGTCATCGGCTTTTCGCTGGGCGGCGGCGCGTCGCTCGTCTACGCGACGGCGATGCAGCGCTCGGTCGCCGGCGTCATCGTCTTCTACCCGCTCACGCGCGTGCCGGTGACGCCGCAACGCCTGGCCGAGCGCATGCGCGTTCCCGTACTGATGTTCGCCGGCGGCGCCGACCACTATCACGACTGCTGCCTGATCGAGACGGCGCACGCGATCGAGGCGGCGGCGAGCGAAGCGAAGGCGCCGTTCGAGCTGGTCGTCTATCCGGACGCCGATCACGGCTTTTCCATTCACGGTCGCGGCTATCGCGCCGCCGACATGACCGACGCCTGGAAGCGCACCCGCGACAGGCTGGCGCAGCTGAGCCCGCTGTCTTAGGAGGACGTCCATGACGACACGCGCCGAGGAGCTGCAGCGCCGGCTGGTCCGCAACGTCGACGCCGTCGAGCTGCGCCGCGAGCACCGCCCCCCGCTCTACGACACGCGCTGCGGCGGCGTCTCGGACGGCACCGCGGCGAAGAAGCTCGGTGCCGGCTTCGACGTCCTGGCGCCCGGGATGCGCAGCTGCCCCTATCACTTCCATCACGCGCAGGAAGAGATGTTCGTCGTCCTCGAGGGCGAAGGGACGCTGCGCGTCGCCGGCGAGATGCTTCTGGTGCACGCCGGCGACGTCGTCTTCATCCCGCCCGGTCCCGAGTACCCGCACCAGTTCGTCAACACCTCGTCGGCGCCGATGAAGTACCTGAGCATCAGCACGCAGGAGCGGCCGGAGATCTGCCAATACCCCGACTCGGGCAAGTACGGCGCTTTCGACCGGCCGTTTCGCGCCGTGCAGCGGCTCGACGCCAACCTCGACTACTGGGACGGCGAGCCCTGAAGCACCGGCGCGGTGGCCGGCTGCGTGTCGTACGTCGGCCGCCACCAGACGGCGCCGTCGACTTCGAACGCGTCGATCGGCGTGAGGCGGCCGCTACCGCACGGCCCGGCGAGACAGCGGCCGCTGCGCGGCTCATAGGCGGCGCCGTGAATCGAGCACAGGATGAACTCGCGGCCGCTGTCGAGGAACTCTCCGGGCAACCAGTCGAGCTCGGTGGGAACGTGGGCGCAGCGATTCAGGTAGGCGACGACGCGGCCCTCGAAGCGCAGCGCGAACGCACGCGCCGGCTCGCGGAAATGAACGACGTCGAAGAGGACGGCGCGGCCCTTTTCCTCGAGCGCCTCGGAAGCACAGAGCCATTGCGGCGTCTCGACGCGCAGCACGGCCGCGGCGCTCGTCTCAGCCATGCTCGGCCAGCCAGGCGGCGAGCTCGCTCGTCGAATGCGCGACGTGGCGCGGTCCGAAGGGGCCGAAGGCCTCGCGGTCGTGCGCGCCGAAGCTGACGGCGACGCTGGCGCAGCCGGCGTTGACGGCCAGCTGCAGGTCGTGCGTCGTGTCGCCGACCATGAGCGTGCGCCCGGGCGCGGCGCCGAGCTCGCGCATCAGCTCGAGAAGCATCATCGGATCGGGCTTGCTCGCCGTTTCGTCGGCAGTGCGCGTCGCGTCGAACAGGCCTTTCAGGGCCGATCGCTCGAGCGCATCGTCGAGGCCGCGCCGCGACTTGCCGGTGGCGACGCCGAGCCAATGCTTGCGCGCCTTGAGTGCGTGCAGCATCTCGAGCGTGCCTTCGAACAGGACGATGTCGTTCTGGCTCGCGAAATAGTGGTGCCGGTAGCGCTCGGCGAGCTCGCGATAGCGCTCGCGCGGCAGCGCCGGCGCGGCGTGGCGCAAGGCATCGGTCAGGCCGAGGCCGATCACGTAGTTGGCGTCGCGGTCGCTCGGCACGTCGGTGCCGACGTCGGCGCAGGCGGCCTGGATGCAACGGGCGATGAGCTTGGTCGAATCGAAGAGCGTTCCGTCCCAGTCGAAGACGATGAGGTCGAAATGGCGCGGCGCCGACGTCACGGTCGCTCGCTTTCGCTGCCGCGCAGAGCGCGCACGAGGCGGGCGCAGGCGTCGGGCAGCGCAGCTTCAAGCTCGACGGCCTGGCCGCTCTCCGGATGGACGAAGCGCAGGCGCCGGGCGTGCAGGAACATGCGGTCGAAGCGGGCTCCCGGCACCTGCGCGCCGCGCGCGAGCGCCTTGTTCAGTGCGAAGTCGCCGTACTTCGGATCGCCCGCGACGACGTGCCCGGCACCCGCCAGGTGGACGCGGATCTGGTGCGTGCGACCGGTCTTGATCGTCACGTCGAGGAGCGTGAAGCGCGCGCCGAAACGCTCGGCGACGCGGACCAGCGTGATCGAGCGGCGCCCGTCGGCATCCTCGGCGGCGACGGCGCGAACCCGGCGCGTCCCTTCGGCGTCGAGGTACTTGTGCAAGGCGACGTCGATCACCTTGAGCTTGTCGGGCCAGGCGCCGGCGACGAGCGCCGCGTAGGTCTTGCCGATGGCGCGCTCCGGGTTCTTCGAGCGCAGGTCGTTCTGCAGGGCGACGAGCGCCTTGCGCGTCTTGGCGATCAGGAGCAACCCCGAGGTCTCCTTGTCGAGCCGGTGCACCAGCTCGAGGAACTCGGCCTTCGGGCGGGCCCGGCGCAGCTGCTCGATCACGCCGAAGCTCTCGCCGCTGCCGCCGTGCACGGCGACGCCGGCCGGCTTGTCGATCGCCAGCAGGTCTTCGTCCTCAAAGACGACGGGAAACTCGCGCCCCGGCGCCGCCGGCGTGGCGCTGCGGTCGGCCGTGCGCACCGGCGGGATGCGCACTTCGTCGCCGAGATCGAGGCGCGTATCGGCGCCGGCCCGGCCCTTGTTGACGCGGACTTCTCCGGAACGGATGACGCGATACAGGTGCGTCTTCGGCACGCCTTTGAGGATCTTGGCGAGGAAGTTGTCGAGGCGCTGCCCCGCCGAGCCGGCGTCGATGCGGACGTTTCGCACGGTCGGCGCGCCGACGCCGGCGGGAGTCGCCGGGCGGCCACGTTCGGGTGCGTCCGGACGCACGGCTTTGGCCCCTATAATTCGTCGCTCCACGCCGCAGCCGTGAGTATTTGATCTTTCAGAGTCTAGCGTCGCGATTTTCGGCGACGATCGGCGGCAGCGGGTGGCCGCCGGATCCTGTTCCGGCAACAACGGTGATGCAACGTCCCGCCGCTCCGGCAGGCCGCGTTCCCCAAGTGACGCTGCGGCTTCGAGGCACGTGACGGCAGAGCAAACAGATCAAGAACCCAAGACAAGGTTTCCCGGCCGAAGACGAGAACGAAGCGGGAGCGTCAAGCTCCCCAGCCTCGAACCTCTCGCGCTTCGCCATGCGTCCAGTGATCGCAAGCGTGCACCTCAACCGCTTTCTCGCTGTCTCGCGCGCGCCAACGCTGCCCGGGCTCGCGGTCCTCTGACCGCGACCACCCCAGGGCAGTCCAGGGCGATTCCTTCCGGTTTCTTCTCGCGTTTTCTCGTGCATCGATTCGTCGCCAGCGGCCGGGCCGCGGCGGCTTGAAGGCGCGCGGCCGCGAGGCCGCGCCGATGGAGTGCAGATGAAACGCATGCTGATCAACGCGACGCAGCCGGAAGAGCGGCGCCTCGCGATCGTCGATGGCCAGAAGCTGATGGACTTCGAGACCGAGATCGAAGGCCGCGAACAGAGAAAGGGAAACATCTACAAGGCAGTCGTGACGCGGGTCGAGCCCTCGCTCGAAGCCTGCTTCGTCGACTACGGAGAAGACCGGCACGGCTTCCTGCCGTTCAAGGAGATCTCGAAGAACTACTTCCGCGAAGGCACGGACGCGCGCACGGCGCGGATCCAGGACGCGATCAAGGATGGCGACCAGCTGCTCGTCCAGGTCGAGAAGGAAGAGCGCGGCAACAAGGGCGCGGCGCTGACGACTTTCGTCTCGCTCGCCGGCCGCTACCTCGTGCTGATGCCGAACAACCCGCGCGGCGGCGGCGTCTCCCGGCGCATCGAGGGCGAGGACCGCGAGGAGCTCAAGGAAAACCTCGACCAGCTCGAGTATCCGAAAGGCATGAGCCTGATCGCGCGCACCGCCGGCATCGGCCGCAGCGCGCCCGAGCTGCAGTGGGACCTCAACTACATGTTGAAGCTCTGGACCGCGATCGACGGCGCGTCCAAGGCCGGCAAGGGCGCGTTCCTGATCTATCAGGAGTCGTCGCTCGTGATCCGCGCGATCCGCGACTACTTCACCGCCGACGTCGGCGAGATCCTGATCGACACCGACGACATCTACGACCAGGCGCAGCAGTTCATGAGCCACGTGATGCCGGAGACGGCGCACAAGGTCAAGCGCTATCGCGACGACGCCGCCCTGTTCAGCCGCTTCCAGATCGAGCACCAGATCGAGACGGCGTTCGCGCGCACGGTCAACCTGCCTTCGGGCGGCGCGATCGTCATCGATCACACGGAAGCGCTCGTCTCGGTCGACGTCAACTCGGCGCGCTCGACGCGCGGCAGCGACATCGAGGAAACCGCGACCCGGACCAACCTCGAGGCCGCCGACGAGATCGCGCGCCAGATGCGCCTGCGCGACCTGGGCGGCCTGATCGTCGTCGACTTCATCGACATGGAAGAGTCGAAGAACCGGCGCGAGGTCGAGACGCGGCTGCGCGACGCCTTGCGCTCGGACCGCGCCCGCGTCCAGTTCTCTTCGATCAGCAAGTTCGGCCTCCTCGAGATGAGCCGGCAGCGCCTGCGCCCGGCCCTCTCCGAAGGCAGCCACATCACCTGCCCGCGCTGCAACGGCACCGGCCACATCCGCGACACCGAGTCTTCGGCGCTGCAGATCCTGCGCATGGTCCAGGAAGAGTCGATGAAGGACAACACCGCTGCCGTGCACGTGCAGGTGCCGGTCGAGGTGACGTCGTTCCTCCTCAACGAGAAGCGCACCGAAATCACCAAGATCGAGCTGAAGCAGCGCGTCACCGTCCTGCTCGTTCCGAACAAGGCCCTCGAGACGCCGAACTACCGCCTCGAGCGGCTGCGCCACGACGACCCGCGCCTCGAGAACCTGCAAGCCAGCTACACGATGATCGACGAGCCGGAAGAAGAAGTCGGCATCACGCGGCGCGAGAAGGCCAAGCCGAAGCAGGAGCCGGTGATCAAGGGGATCCTGCCGGAAACTCCGGCGCCGCAGGGCCTGCCGCGGGCCGAACCGCGCAGTGCGCCGACGGCGCAGGCCGTCGAACCCCGGCCGCAGCCCTCGCCGGTGGCCGCAGCGGCGACGCCGCCGCCCGCTGCTCCCGCGGGACGCGGCTTCTTCGCCTGGGTGAAGAGCATCTTCTCCGGCGCCGAGCCCGAGCCCGTGGCGACACGACCGCTCGCATTGCCGGCGCCCGGCGAGATGCCGAAGCGCGAGCGCGGCGAACGGGGCGACCGCGACAGTCGCGGCGACCGCGGTGATCGCGGTGATCGAGGCGGTCGCGGCTCGCGTGGCGGCCGGCGCGGCGAACGCTCGGACGACCGGGC
>DATMGW010000546.1:0-3902 GCA_035555295.1 Caldimonas sp. | reverse complement strand
AGTCGCTGCTGGAGCCCATGACGACGCCGACGACCGCGCTGGCGCTGCTCACAGGCTTCGCTTCCGGTGGTTCGGGAAGCCTTGAATTGTAGGCGGCAAGGCTTCACCTCCTGTTTCCGGAGCTGCGCCGAAGCGGCCGTTCACCGCGCGATTCCGTTCGACGAATCGATCTTTTCACCTTCACGCCGCGAGGCGACGCAAACGCCCATGCTGGACATCACGCATCAGAACTTCGAAGTCGAGCTCGTCGAGGCCTCGCTCGCGCAACCGGTGCTCCTCGACATCTGGGCGCCGTGGTGCGGCCCCTGCAAGACGCTCGGCCCGACCCTCGAAAAGCTCGAGACGGCCTACGCCGGACGCTTCAAGCTCGTCAAGCTCAATGCCGACGAGGAGCCCGAGATCGCGCAGCAGCTTTCGCAGATGTTCGGCGTGCGCAGCATCCCCTTCTGCGTGCTCTTCAAGGCGGGTCATCCGGCCGACGGATTCGTCGGCGCGCTGCCCGAAGGCGAGGTGAGGAAGTTCCTCGACAAGCACGTGCCGAGCGCCGAGGAGCAGGCCGCGGCCGACGATATGCAGGAAGCCGAGGAGCTGCTCGCCGAGGGCGACAGCGAGACGGCGATCGACAAGCTGCAGGCGGCCGTCGCGACCAACCCCGCGAACGACGCGGCGCGCTACGACTACCTGCGCGCGCTGCTCACGGCCGGCCGCGTCGCCGATGCGCGCAAGGCCTTCGAGCCGGTCGCCGGCAACGTCGTCCACGACGCGCGACTCGCCGCCGCCGGCCACTGGCTCGCCGCGATGGAGGCGGCGCCACAGGCGCGTCCGCGCGAGGCGCTGCAAGCGGCGATCGCCGCCGACAAGCGCAACTTCGACGCCCGCTTCGAGCTGGCGCAAACGCACTTCGCGCGCAGCGAGTTCAGCGCGGCGATGGACGAGCTGCTCGAGATCATCATGCGCGACAAGGCCTGGAAGGACGGGCTGGCGCGCAAGACCTACGTCGCGATCCTGGAAGTGATGAGCAAGGCGACGACGGCCGCAGCCAAGGCGGACGCGGCGGCGCCGAAGAAAGGCACGCTCGAGGTGGCGGGCCGCCTCGCCGCGGCGCCGAGCGATCCGGTGATCGACGCGTATCGGCGCAAGCTCAGCATGGCGTTGTTCTGAACGCCACCGCGGCGCCGGCCCTCATTCCATGAGGATCGCGGCGACCTTGCGGTAGGTGCTTGCGGTCTTGCGCATCACCTCCGCCGGCAGCGCCGGCGCGGGGGCCCGTTTGTTCCAGGGCGCGCCGTCGACGCGCACGCTCTCCAGCCAATCCCTGACGAACTGCTTGTCGAAGCTCGGCGGGTTCGCCCCCTCGACGTAGCGTTCGGCCGGCCAGAAGCGCGACGAGTCCGGCGTCAGCACTTCGTCCATCAGCGTCAGCGCTCCGGCGTCGTCGAGGCCGAACTCGAACTTGGTGTCGGCGATGATGATGCCCCTGGCCCGGGCGATGCTCGCCGCTTCGCTGTAGAGGCGGATCGCCGTGTCGCGAACCCTGACGGCGAGCTCGGCGCCGACGCGGTCACTCATCCGCTCGAAGTCGATGTTCTCGTCGTGGTCGCCCATCTCGGCCTTGGTTGCCGGAGTGAAGATCGGCGCCGGCAGCCTTGCCGCGTTCTTCAGTCCCGGCGGCAACGGCACGCCGCAGACGCTGCCGGTCTGCTGGTATTCCTTCCAGCCGCTACCGGCCAGATAGCCGCGAACGACCGCCTCGATCGGCAGCGGCTGCAACCGCTTGACCAGCATCGATCGGCCGCGGACCTGGTCGCGCTCGTCCGCGGCGACGACGCTCAGCGGGTCGGCGCCGGTCAGGTGATTCGGGACGATGTGCGCGAGCCTGGCGAACCAGTAGAGCGCCATCTGCGTCAGGACGCGGCCCTTGCCGGGAATCGGCTCGCCCATGACGACGTCGAATGCGCTCAGCCGGTCGCTTGCGACCATCAGGATGCGGTCGCCGCCGACGGCGTAGTTGTCGCGCACCTTGCCGCGCGCGATCAGCGGCAGCGAGTGCAGGTGGCTTTCGAAGAGCGGCGGCCCGGCGTCGACGAAGTCTGCGGCGCCGGGGTCGGCCGTCGAACCGGTGGTCATGCGCCCCTCCTTGCCGGTGCGGCGCTTCAGACGACCGTTTGCGCCAGCTCGCCCTGCGCGTAGCGCCGCGCCACCCGCGCCAGCGGCTGCGCCACGATCTTCGCCGCCTGGCCTTCGCAGCCGAATTGCAGATAGCGCTCGCGGCAGATCTTCTTCGCCGCCTCGCGCGCGGGTTTGAGGAAATCGCGCGGGTCGAATTTCTCCGGGTTCTCGGCCAGGTACCTGCGCACCGCCCCGGTCATCGCCAGGCGGATGTCGGTGTCGATGTTGATCTTGCGAACGCCGTGCTTGATCGCCTCCTGGATCTCCTCGACCGGAACGCCGTAGGTCTCCTTCAGGCTGCCGCCGTACTGGCGGATCTCCGCGAGCAGGTCCTGCGGCACGCTGGAGGAGCCGTGCATCACGAGGTGCGTGTTCGGAATGCGGCGATGGATCTCCTTGATGCGGTCGATGGCGAGAATGTCGCCGGTCGGCTTCCTCGTGAACTTGTAGGCGCCGTGGCTCGTTCCGATGGCGATCGCCAGCGCGTCGAGCTGCGTGCGCTTGACGAAATCGGCGGCCTGCTCGGGATCGGTCAGGAGCTGCTCGCGCGTCATCGTCGCTTCGGTTCCGTGCCCGTCTTCCTTGTCGCCGCGCATCGTCTCGAGAGAGCCGAGGCAGCCGAGCTCGCCTTCGACCGTCACGCCGCGCCCGTGCGCCATGTCGACGACCTTTCTCGTGACGTCGACGTTGTAGTCGTACGACGCGATCGACTTGCCGTCGGCCTGCAGCGAGCCGTCCATCATCACCGAGCTGAAGCCGAGATCGATCGCGCTCTTGCAGACATCGGGGCTTTGCCCGTGGTCCTGGTGCATGACCAGCGGCACCTCCGGCCACGATTCGATCGCCGCCAGGATCAGGTGCTTGATGAAGGGCTCGCCCGCGTACTTGCGCGCCCCGGCGCTCGCCTGCAGGATGACCGGCGCGCCGACCTCGTCGGCCGCGCTCATCACCGCCTGCACCTGCTCGAGGTTGTTGACGTTGAAGGCAGGAATGCCGTAACCGTGCTCGGCGGCGTGGTCGAGCAGCTGACGCATGGAGACGAGGGGCATGGCGGATTCTCGGGAAGGTGGTCGCAGCGCCGGAGGCGACGAGCGGAGACACGCATTTTACGGATCCGGTCCCGCGAGCTGATCCGACCCCGGATCTTCATCATGACGATGGTCCCTTCCTCAACGCGATGGCGGCCGCGCCGAACATGAGCACGGCACCCAGCGCTTCCGCCGCGCCGAAACGCTCGTTCAACACGACGACGCCGACCCCGACCGCGATCGCCGGGCTGACGAACGCGTACAGCCCCGCGCGAAAAGCGCCCCAGTCGCGCAGCAACCGCATGTAGATGGTGAAGCCCGCGAGCGAGCCGGCTACGACGAGAAACGCGAGGGCCGGAAGGGTGGGCCAGGTCGCGAGCTCGCGAAAGTGTCCGGCCGCCACCGGCTCGAGCGCCAGAGACAGGATGCTCAAGCCGACGCCGCCGATCAGCGTCTGCCAGCCCGCGAGCGTGAGGACCGGCATCGTCGTGGCGATCGGACGCGACAGGACGGCGCCGACACAGTAGAGCAACGTCCCGAGCGCGATAGCGGCCAGCCCCCACAGCTCGGCGGGACCCGCCGGCGCGCTGCCGGGCGGGCCCCACGCCCGTGTGGCGAAGAGCAGCGCGAGCCCCAGCGTCCCGAGCGCGATCGCGGCAACGTGGCGCCTGGCGATCGGCTCGCCCTCGAGCCAGCGGCTGGCCA
>DATMGW010000545.1:0-6043 GCA_035555295.1 Caldimonas sp. | reverse complement strand
CCTGGCCCGCGGTGTGTTCAAGGGCAAGGCGAAGAAGGGCGAGCTGCCGGTGTACTACCCCGATTCGCTGGTCGGCACCGACAGCCACACGACGATGATCAACGGCATCGGTGTCGTCGGCTGGGGCGTCGGCGGCATCGAGGCCGAAGCGGCGATGCTCGGCCAGCCGGTCTATTTCCTGATGCCCGACGTCGTCGGCTTCGAGTTCACCGGGCGGCTGCGCGAAGGCGTCACGGCAACCGACCTCGTTCTCGCCGTGACCGAGATCCTGCGCAAGGAAAAGGTCGTCGGCAAGTTCGTCGAGTTCTTCGGCGAAGGAACGCAGAGCCTCTCGGTGCCCGACCGCGCGACGATGGCCAACATGGCGCCCGAATACGGCGCGACGATGGGCTTTTTCCCGGTCGACGACAAGACGATCGAGTACTTCGAAGGCACGGGCCGGACCCAGGCCGAGATCGAAGCCTTCCAGGCCTACTTCAAGGCGCAAGGCCTGTACGGCATCCCGCGCGCCGGGCAGATCGACTACACGCAGGTCGTCCGCCTCGACCTGGGCAAGGTCGCGCCGAGCCTGGCCGGCCCGAAGCGGCCTCAGGACCGGATCGAACTCGGCAACGTCAAGGCGCAGTTCACCTCGCTGTTCAGCAAGACGCCGGCGGAGAACGGCTTCAACCAGCCAGCCGCGCAACTCCTGACGCGTCACCTCGTGCGTGCCCACGACGTGCGCAGCGTCGAGACGGATGCGAAGGTGCCGCGGACGCCGGCGGTGCAACCCGGTGCGCCGCGTTCGGTCGAGGAAATGAGCGCGAACAAGCCGACGCTGGCCTCGGCGCTGCATGAGGCCGAGCCGGTGCAGCCGGCCAGCCCCGACATGACGGTGGGCAACGGCGATGTGCTGATCGCGGCGATCACCTCGTGCACGAACACGTCGAATCCGAGCGTGATGCTCGCCGCCGGCCTGCTCGCCAAGAAGGCGGTCGAGGCCGGTCTCAAGGTCAAGCCGTACATCAAGACCTCGCTCGCGCCGGGCTCGCGCATCGTCACCGAGTACCTGACCAAGGCGGGGCTGATTCCCTATCTCGACAAGCTCGGCTTCAACGTCGCCGCCTATGGCTGCACGACGTGCATCGGCAACGCCGGCGACCTGACTCCCGAGCTCAACGACGCGATCACCAAGAACGACCTCGTCTGCGCCGCCGTGCTTTCCGGCAACCGCAACTTCGAGGCGCGCATCCACCCCAACCTGAAGGCGAACTTCCTCGCCAGCCCGCCGCTCGTCGTCGCCTACGCGATCGCAGGCACGATGCTGAAGGACCTGATGACCGAGCCGGTCGGCAAGGGCAAGGGCGGCAAGGACATCTACCTCGGCGACATCTGGCCGTCAGGCGACGAGATCGCCGCGCTGATGAAGTACGCGATGAACGGCAAGGCTTTCAAGGCGAACTACGACAAGGTGGCGAGCGAGCCCGGGCCGCTCTGGGAGAAGATCAAGGGCGTGAGCGGGCAGGTCTATACCTGGCCCGAATCGACCTACATCGCCAAGCCGCCGTTCTTCGCCGGCTTCGAGATGGCGCCGCACGCCGCCGAGATGGGCGTCAAGGGCGCGCGCGCCATGGCCCTCTTCGGCGATTCGATCACGACCGACCACATCTCGCCGGCCGGAGCGATCAAGGAAGCTTCGCCGGCCGGCCAGTGGCTGAAGGACAACGGCGTCGTCAAGGCCGACTTCAACTCCTACGGCGCGCGCCGCGGCAACCACGACGTGATGATGCGCGGCACCTTCGCCAACGTGCGGATCAAGAACCTGATGATCCCGCCCGATGCGAACGGCTCGCGCGAGGAGGGCGGCGTCACACTGTTCCAGCCGAAAAATGGAAGCGGCGGACAAGCCGCCGCGGGCGAGAAGATGTACATCTACGACGCGGCGATGAAGTACATGGCCGAGGGGACGCCGACCGTCGTCTTCGGCGGCGAGGAATACGGCACCGGGTCGAGCCGCGACTGGGCCGCCAAGGGCACCCAGCTGCTCGGCATCAAGGCGGTGGTGGCGAAGAGCTTCGAGCGCATCCATCGCTCGAATCTGGTCGGCATGGGCGTGCTGCCGCTGCAGTTCAAGCCGGGCGATTCGTGGGAGTCGCTCGGCATCAAGGGCGACGAGACCTTCGACGTCGAGATCGTCGCCGACCTGCGCCCGCAGCAGGACGCGACACTCGTCATCCACTCGGTCGACGGAACGAGCCGCTCGGTGCCGCTGACCTTGCGCATCGATACGCCGATCGAGGTCGACTACTACCGCCACGGCGGCATCCTGCCATTCGTGCTGCGGCAACTGCTCGCCGCGTAGGCGTCGACCTCAGTCTCTCGTGCTCGGCCCGTCGCACGCCGGGTCGTAGCCCTGGCCGGCTTCCGACACGGTGCCGGTCGGGTTGCTGATCGACACCTGGAAAAGCACGCAATCGCCCTCCAGGCCGCCGAAGCGGTAATTCCAGACCTGGAGCTGCTGCCAGCCGACCGGAAAGACGAACGCCGGGCGGCCGATCCGCGACAGCACCTCGACCTGTGTCATCCCGGGCTTGATCGTCGCGAAGACATCCGGCGTCAGGACCTGCTGCTTCGAGACGAGGCGGCCGGCGGAGTCGAAGTCGAGCATGTAGGTCTGCTTGCCGAACGCGCCCTGCGCGAATTCCAGGCGGGTTCCGCCGCCGGGCAAGGGGTACTGGCCGGTCGGCCCGCCGAAGGAACGGCGCGCCTCGTCGATCGACGTTCCGGGCGGCAGCGCGCCGGGCGGGCTCAGGACGGCGCACGAGACGGCGCCGAGCGTCGTCGCCAGCAGCAGCGTTGCGCCGAGGATTCGCGTCCGGGGTGAATTCATCGTCGCATCTCCAGGCAGCCGGTCGGTCGGCCCGGCACGCCAGGATTCTGAGTCCGCTGTCGAGTCCTCGTTCCCGACGTGCTCTCTGGTCCACTGAACCAGTCGTCGTGGGCGCGTCCGGCGCATCCCTAGAATCGCAGCGATGCGCGCAGAAACTGTCGCCGCTCAGCCCGATTTCGTCGAGCGTCTCGGCCACGGCATCCATGTCGTCGACACCGGATTCCACCGGCCGCGCTTCGACGCCGCCTTCCTGATCGTCGAGAAGGGGCGCGGCGCCTTCGTCGACGCGGGAACCAATCATTCGCTGCCGCGCCTGCTCGCCGCGCTCGACGCCGCCGGGGTGGCTGCGTCCGACGTCGACTTCGTCATCGCGACGCACGTGCACCTCGATCATGCCGGCGGCGCCGGCCTGCTGATGCAGTACCTGCCGCGCGCCCGGCTCGTCGTCCATCCGCGCGGGGCGCGCCACCTGATCAATCCGGTGCATCTCGTCCTGAGCGCGACGAAGGTCTACGGCGCCGCGGAGGTCGAGCGTTCGTACGGCGCCCTCGTCGCCGTGGCCAAGGAGCGCGTTCTGCAAAGCGCCGACGCGATGACGATCGAGCTGGCCGGACGCCCGCTGCTGCTCATCGACACCCCCGGCCACGCGATGCATCACCATTGCATCTGGGACGCCACGAGCCGGAGCTTGTTCACCGGCGACACCTTCGGCCTGTCGTATCGCGAGTTCGACACCGAGCGCGGGCCCTGGATCATGCCGACGACGACACCGGTGCAGTTCCAGCCCGAGGCGCTGCGCCGCTCGATCGAGCGCATGGTCTCGTTCGCGCCGACGGCGCTGAACCTGACGCACTACGGCCGGGTCGGCGAGGTGGAGCGGCTCGCCGCGCTGTTCTTGGCCCAGCTCGACGAGATGGTCGCCTTCGCGAAGACGGTCGAGGGCGGCCCCGGCCGGCACGAAGCGTTGAAGCGCGGCCTCGAGGCGATTCACCTGCGCAGCCTTCGCGCCCACGGCGTCAGGCTCGCCGACGAGCGAATCCGCGAGTTGCTCGCGCTCGACCTCGAGCTGAACGCGCAAGGCATCGTCGTCTGGCTCGAAAGGATCGCCGCATGAGCTCGGCCCGCTTCGATTTCACCGGCCAGGTCGCCGTCGTCACCGGTGCGGCGAACGGCATCGGCGCGGCGTGCACACGCCTCTTCGCGGCGAGCGGCGCGAAGGTCGCGCTGTGGGACGTCGACCTCGACGCCGCCGAGACGCTCGCCAGCGAGATCGCCACGAACGCGCGGGCGATGCGCTGCGACGTCTCGCGCGCGGCGGACGTCGACGCGGCGATCGCCGCGACGCTGTCTGCCTTCGGCCGCATCGACGTCCTGATCAACAACGCCGGCATCTTTCGCGCCGCCGATTTCCTCGACGTCAGCGAAGCCGATTGGGACGCCGTCCTCGGCGTCAATCTGAAAGGCGCCTTCCTCGTCGGCCAGGCGGTCGCACGCGAGATGGCCAGGACCGGCGGCGGCGCGATCGTCAACATGAGCTCGGTCAACGGCGTGATGGCGATCCCGACGATCGCAAGCTACAACGCGAGCAAGGGCGGCATCAACCAGCTGACGCGAGCGATGGCGCTGGCGCTGGCCGACCGCGGCATCCGCGTCAACGCCGTCGCGCCGGGGACGATCGCGACCGAGCTGGCACGCCAGGCGGTGCTCGGCAGCGCCGAGGCGACGGCGCGAATCATGGGACGCACGCCTTTGCGGCGCCTCGGCGAGCCCGAGGAGGTCGCCGCCGTCTGCGCCTTCCTCGCCAGCGACGCGGCGAGCTACATGACGGGCGAGATCGTCGCCGTCGACGGCGGCCGCCTCGCCCTCAACTACACGATGCCGCCGTTACGGTCGCCGTAGCGGCTCACGCCGCCACGGCAAGGGGGCGCGGCGCCAGCTTCGCTTCGCGGATCGGCAGGTGGATCAGCGCCGCGCCGGCGGCGAGCACGATGTCGGCGTACCACATCCAGTCGTAGCTGCCGGTCCAGTCGAAGGCCTTGCCGCCGAGCCAGGCGCCGAGAAAGCCGCCGATCTGGTGCGACAGCATGACGAACCCGAACAGCGTCGCCATGTGCGCCGGGCCGTAGAACTTGGCGACCAGCCCGGCCGTCGGCGGAACGGTCGAGAGATAGGTCAGGCCGATGAAGGCGGCGAAGACGAGGACGACGGTTTCGCTCTTCGGCGCGAGCAGGAAGACGAGCACGGCGAGCCCGCGCGCCACGTAGACAAGCGAAAGCAGCGACTTCATGCGCCAGCGGCCGACCGCCCAGCCCATCGCCAGACTGCCGACGATGTTGAACAGGCCGACGATCGCGAGCGCCCAGGCGCCGACCGCAGGCGGCAGCTGGCACGCCGCGACGACGCCGGGCAGGTGCGTGGCGATGAAGGCGACATGAAAGCCGCAGACGAAAAAGCCGGTCGCAAGCAGGCGGTAGCTCGGGTCGCGCATCGCCCGGCCGATGGCTACACGCGTCGACTCGCGCTGGGCCGTGGCAGACGGATGGCCGGCCGGGGCGGGCGATGCGAGCGCCGTCGGTCGGCCGCGCAGCACCCATGCCGCGGGCAGCGCCAGGAGCACGATCGCCGCCATGCTCTGCACCGACGTCGCCCAGCCCGCCGCCGCGGTGATGGCGCCGGCAATCGGCACGAAGACGAACTGTCCGAACGAGCCGCCGGCGTTGACGATGCCACTCGCGATCCCGCGCTTTTCCGGCGGCACGAGTCGCGCCGCCGAAGCGAGCAGCACCGACGGGCCGGCGAAGCCCGCGCCGCCCGCGGCCAGGACGCCGATCGCGAAGATGAGTCCGAGCGTCGTCGTCATGAGCGGAACGAGCGCCGTGCCGAGGCAGACGAGGGCGAGCCCGAGCAGGATCACGCGACCGGCGCCATAGCGGTCGGCGACCATTCCGGCGAGCGGCTGGGTCAGGCCCCACCACAGCTGGCCGACGCCGAAAGCCAGGCTGATGCTGGCCAGGCCGAGCCCGGTCGTCGTGTTGATGACGCTGAGAAAGAGCCCCATCGACTGGCGCGCGCCCATCGTCACGGCGAACACGCCGCCGGCAGCGAGCAAGACGACCCAGAACGCGACCGGACGCGGGCTCGCACCGGCCTGCGATGCAGGCTCAGTCATCGGCG
>DATMGW010000544.1:0-4886 GCA_035555295.1 Caldimonas sp. | reverse complement strand
GACGGGAGCGGCAGCGGGAAGGCGCAGCGCCGCCAGCGCCTGGAAGGCGGATCGCGCCTGCGCGCCGAGCTCGGCCTTCAGTTGCGCCAGGTGGCGCGATTCGCCGAGCTGGCGCCCGTGCTCGTCGACGACGCGCAGGTTCATGAGCAGGTGCGCCGGCAGCTGCTCGTGCCTGAAGTCGGCGCGCTTGACTTCGATGCTGACCTGCTCCCGCACGTCGGCGACGAGCGCGTCGACGAGGCTGCCCGCGGCGAACTCCCAGCGCGCAATGAAGGCATCGGCGTATTCGGGCAGCGGAACGAGCCGCGAGCGCGGGCGCTGCGGCAGCGTCTTCGCCAGGGCTGTGACCTTGTCCTTCAGCATCCCCGGCACCAGCCATTCGCTGCGCTCTTCGCTCGCAGCGTTGAGCGCGTAGATCGGCAAGGTCACGGTCACGCCGTCGCGAACGTTGCCGGGCTCGTGCAGGTAGCCGGCGGCGCAATCGACGCCGCCAAGGCGGATCGTTCGCGGGAACGCCGCGGTCGTGATGCCCGCGGCCTCGTGTCGCATCAGCTCCTCACGCGTCAGGAGGAGCAGCTTCGGCTGCCGTTTCGACTCCAGGCGGTACCAGCGCTCGAAGCTCTGCGCGTCGTGCACGTCGGCCGGGACCTGATGCTTGTAGAAGGCGTGGATCAGCTCGTCGTCGACGAGCACGTCCTGGCGGCGCGACTTGTGCTCGAGCTCCTCGACCTGGGCGATCAGCTTGCGGTTCGCCGCGGCGAACGGCAGATTCGTCTCCCACTCGCCGGCGACGAGCGCCTCGCGGATGAAGATCTCGCGCGCCGCCGCCGCGTCGACGTTGCCAAAGTCGATGCGGCGGTTCGTGTAGACGACCAGGCCGTACAGCGTCGCGCGCTCGAGCGCGACGACCTGCCCGGCCTTCTTTTCCCAATGCGGCTCGGAGAGCTGCTTCTTCAGCAGGTGACCGGCGACCTGCTCGATCCAGCGCACCTCTATGGTGGCGATGTCGCGCGCGTACAGGCGAGTCGTCTCGACGAGCTCGGCGGCGACGATCCAGCGCCCGGGCTTCTTCGACAGGTGCGCTCCGGGATGGCGATGGAAACGGATGCCGCGCGCGCCCAGGTACGACTCGTCCTCGTCGCTTTTCGTGCCGACGTTGCCGAGCAGGCCGGCGAGCATCGACAAGTGCAGTTGCTCGTAGGTCGCGGGCGAGGCGTTGACGCGCCAGCCGTGCTCGATGACGACGGTGTGCAGCTGCGCATGGACGTCGCGCCACTCGCGGACGCGGCGCGGCGAGATGAAGTTCTCGCGCAGCAGTTGCTCGTGCTTTCGGCTCGACAGGCGATGCTCGCCGTGGCCGCCACGCGACGCCTCCAGCCAGGCCCAGAGCTTCAGAATGCCGAGGAATTCCGACTTCTCGTCGTCGAACTTCACGTGCGCCTGATCGGCCGCCTGCTGCTGCTCGAGCGGCCGGTCGCGGACGTCCTGCACGCTCAACGAGCTGGCGATAACGAGGACTTCGCGCAGGGCCTGACGCTCGCGCGCCGCCAGGATCATGCGGCCGATGCGCGGATCGAGCGGCAGCTTGGCGAGCTCGCCGCCGATCGTCGTCAACGCGTTCTGCTCGTCGGTGGCACCGAGCTCGTTGAGGAGCTGGTAGCCGTCGGCGATGGCGCGCTTCGGCGGCGCTTCGAGAAACGGAAAGTCCTCGACGCTGCCGAGATTGAGCGACTTCATGCGCAGGATTACACCGGCCAGCGACGAGCGAACGATCTCCGGATCGGTGAAGCGCGGCCGGCTCGCGAAGTCGGCTTCGTCGTAGAGGCGGATGCAGATGCCGTCGGCCATGCGCCCGCAACGCCCGGCGCGCTGGTCCGCCGCCGCCTGGCTGACCGGCTCGATCGGCAACTGCTCGACCTTGCTGCGAAAGCTGTAGCGCTTGATTCGAGCCGTGCCCGTGTCGATGACGTAGCGGATGCCCGGAACCGTGAGCGAGGTCTCGGCGACGTTGGTCGCGAGGACAATGCGACGCGCGCTGTGCGGCGCGAAGATCTGGTCCTGCTGCTCCTGGCTCAGGCGGGCGAAGAGCGGCAGCACTTCGACGCCGGGCGGGTGGTGCTTGCGCAGGCGTTCCGCGGCGTCGCGGATCTCGCGCTCGCCGGGCAAGAAGACGAGCACGTCGCCCGAGCCCGCGGCGGCCGGGCGCCGGGCCGTCCCAAGCCCGGCCACGCCCCGTTGGGGGGCAGCGAGCGAAGCGCGCGTGGGGGCGCTATCGGGACCTCGCCACAGCTCGTCGACCGCATCGCAGATCGCGTCGCCGAGGTCGTGGTCACGGCTCTCGACGAAAGGACGCCAGCGGATCTCGACCGGATAAAGGCGCCCCGAGACCTGCAGCACGGGAGCCGGCCCGGCGGGGGAAGCGAAGTGCTGCGCGAAGCGCTCCGCATCGATCGTTGCCGAGGTGACGACGATCTTCAGATCGGGCCGGCGCGGCATGATCTGGCGCAGATGCCCGAGCAGGAAGTCGATGTTCAGGCTGCGCTCGTGCGCCTCGTCGACGATGATCGTGTCGTAGGCGCGCAGCAGCGGGTCGCCCTGCGTCTCGGCGAGCAGGATGCCGTCGGTCATCAGCTTGATGCTGGCGCCGGGCAAGAGTCGATCCTGGAAGCGCACCTTGTAGCCGACGACCTCGCCGAGCGGCGTCTTCAGCTCCTCGGCGATGCGCCGGGCGACGCTGGTCGCAGCGATGCGGCGCGGCTGGGTGTGGCCGATCAGCCCACCGCCCTGCGCCCGCCCGCATCCCCGGCCGAGCAAGAGGGCGATCTTCGGCAACTGCGTCGTCTTGCCCGAGCCGGTCTCGCCGCAGACGACGATCGCAGGATGGGCGCGCAGGACGGCGGCGATGTCGTCGCGCCGCGCCGAGACCGGCAGCGCCTCGGGAAACTCGATCGGTGGGAGCACGCGGCGATTATCCCGGGGCGCATCCCGACCACGTCTTGGTGCTCGATCGATCGCCGACGGTTGCAGGCGATGTGCCCTAGCTAAGCTAGCAAATCCAGCCCCGCTCCGGTGAGGTCTTCACACGGGGAAACCCCCTTTGCGCCGCGCAATCGCGCCGCACTAGCATTCCACAGTTCGGCCCGACTGCCTGGCGCTCCGTCAGGAAAGGATCATTGCATGTCGAACGACACGCGTCCTGCATCCGCGGGGCGGACCCACTTTCGAGACGAGGGCCAGCATGAGCAATCCAGAATCGACGACGAAGCCGCTCCAGCGGCGCAAGGTGATCCAGGCCGCGGCCGGTGCGAGCCTGCTGCAGCTGGCGACGCCGTTCATCATTCCGGCGCGCGCCGCTGACAACGTCAAGATCGGCCTCGACAACCCGCTCACCGGCACCTACGCCGCGGTCGGCAAGAACGAGCTGATCGGCTGCCAATTGGCGATCGAGCAGATCAACGCCAAGGGCGGCATCAATGGCCGCCAGGCCGAGTTGCTGGTCGAGGACTCGACGAGCGGCGACGCCGGCACCGCGGTGCAGAAGGCGCGCAAGCTGATCGAGCGCGACAAGGTCGATTTCCTGCTCGGCAACGTCAACTCCTCGCTCGCCCTGGCGATGGCGCAGGTGTCGGCCGAGAAGGGCGTCCTGCACGTCGTGCCCGGCGGCCACACCGACGCGGTCACCGGAACGAGCTGCCACTGGAACGTATTCCGCATCTGCAACACGACGCAGATGGAAGCCAATGCGGTGACGCCGTCGCTGATCAAGAACGCGGGCAAGAAGTGGTACTTCATAACCCCCGACTACTCGTTCGGCCACACCCTGCAGTCGGGCCTCGAGAAGGCCTGCAAGGCCAACGGCGGCAGCACCATCGGCGCCGACCTGACGCCGCTCGGTACCACCGACTTCTCGTCCTACCTGATTAAGGCGCAGGCCGCCAAGCCCGACGTCATCTTGTTCCTGACGCAGGGCGACGACATGATCAACGCCCTCAAGCAGGCGGTGCAGTTCGGCCTCGACAAGCGCTTCCACCTGGCGGGCGGCCAGCAGGAATTGGAAGCCCTCGAAGGCCTGCCGCCCGATGCCCGCATCGGCACCTGGGTCTTCGAGTGGTACTGGAACCAGCCGGGCGTGCCGCACGTGGCCGAGTTCGTTGCCGACATCAAGAAGAAGACCGGCCGCGTGCCGACCGCGCGCACCTGGTTCGGCTTCGCCTCGACATGGACCTGCGCGCTGGCCGCCAACAACGCCAAGTCGCTCGATGCCGTGAAGATGGCCAAGGCCCTGCAGGGCCTCAAGCTCCCGCCCGAAGTCGCACTGATGCCCGACGGCGCATTCTTCCGCGAAGGCCAGAACCAGCTGATCCCCGACCTCTACGTCGGCCATGCGCAAGCCAAGGGCATCTCGGAAGACGACCTGTTCAAGGTGACCGAGGTCGTGAAGGGCGCCGACATCGCCGGAACCCTGGCCGAGACCGGCTGCAAGATGACCTGGCCGAGCTGAGCCTTCCGTCATCCACGGGCGTCGCACTGCAGCCGACGCCCGTTTTCTTTTGTGGCGAGCCCGGGCGCGCAATGACCCAACTGCTTCTCTTCAACGTCTTCAACGGCCTCATCGTCGGTGCGTTCTACGCGTTGATGGCGCTCGGCCTGTCGCTGATCCTCAACCTCAGCGGCGTCATCAATTTCGCGCACGGCGGCTTCCTGGCGATCGGCGCTTATCTCGCGTATGCGTTGATGCCGACGATCGGCTTCTGGGGTGCGCTGATCGTCGCGCCTTTCCTCACCGCGCTGCTCGGCCTCGTCGTCGAACGTGTACTCATCCGCCGTCTCTACGGCCGCGATCCGCTGTACAGCTTGCTCCTCACGTTCGGCCTGGCCTACATCCT
>DATMGW010000543.1:0-5936 GCA_035555295.1 Caldimonas sp. | reverse complement strand
GTGCCATCAGCGCCCGGCCCATCGCCAGCATCTGCTGCTCGCCGCCGCTCATCGTTCCGCCGAGCTGGTGCCTGCGCTCCTTCAGGCGCGGGAAGATGCCGAACACGCGTTCGATATCGGCCGCGATCTCCTGGACGTCGTTGCGCGCGAAAGCACCCATCTGCAGGTTCTCGACGATCGTCATCCGGGAGAAGATGCCGCGCCCTTCGGGCACCATCACGAGGCCCTGCTCGACCAGGTTCCAGGGGCCCTGGCCGCGGATGTTCCTTCCCATGAACTCGATCTCGCCCCCGGTCGCCGGCAGGGTCCCCGTGATCGCCTTGAGCGTCGTCGTCTTGCCGGCGCCGTTGGCGCCGATCAGGCTCACCAGCTCGCCCTCCATGACCTCGAAGGACACGCCCTTGACGGCCTGGATGCCGCCGTAGGCGACGCGCAGGTTGGTCACGCGTAGTAGCGTCTTCTTGCTGCCAGTCTCGGCGGACATCCGCTTTGCCTTTCCGTCGTTCTACTCGCCGACGCCGCGCGCCGCTAGTGCGCCTTGTGGCCGGCGCCGAGGTAGGCCTCGATCACCTTCTCGTTGCGCTGCACCTCGGCCGGCGTCCCTTCGGCGATCTGCTTGCCGTAGTCGAGCACGGTGACGCGGTCGCACAGGCCCATGACCAGCTTGACGTCGTGCTCGATCAGGAGAATGGTGCGCCCGTCGCGGCGGATGCGGTCGATCAGCTGGCGCAGCGTCACCTTCTCGGTGGTGTTCATTCCCGCGGCCGGCTCGTCGAGGGCAATCAGCTTCGGATCGGTGGCGAGCGCGCGCGCCACCTCGAGACGACGCTGGTCGCCATAGCTCAGGGTGCGCGCCTTGTATTCGGCGAAGCCGCCGATGCCGACGTAGTCGAGCAGTTCCTGGGCGCGCTTGGCGATCGCTGCTTCCTCGGCCTTGAACCCGGGCGTGCGAAAGACCGCGCCGAAGAGCCCGGAGTGCGTCCGGACGTGGCGCCCGACCATGACGTTCTCGAGCGCCGTCATGTCGGAAAAGAGGCGGATGTTCTGAAAGGTGCGGGCGATCCCGGCCTTGGCGACCTCGTGCACCGCGCTCGGCTTGTACGCCTTGCCGTCCAGCTCGAAGGTTCCCGAGTCGGGCGGGTAGAGGCCGGTCAGCACGTTGAAGAAGGTCGTCTTGCCGGCGCCGTTCGGGCCGATGAGCCCGTAGATCTGCCCTTGCTCGATCGTGATGCCGACGTCCGACAGCGCCTGCAATCCGCCGAAGCGCTTCGAGACGCCTGTGACGCGCAGCACCGGCGGCGGCCGCAGGGCGACCGACGCGGCGGCCCCTGCGGACGCAAGCGCATGCGGCGAGGCGCCAGCGGCCTGCTCCAAACCTTCCCCCTCAGACATGCTTGGAACCCGTACCGCGGACGACATTGGTCACCGTGCTCGTCTGCGGAGTGACGCGTTGCGGAACGCCCGGGTCGTCAGGCGTCAGCGCCGGCGCCGGAGTCGGTGCGAGCTTGCCGTGCTCGGGCGAAGGCCACAGGCCGCGCGGCCGCGCCAGCATGATGCCGATCATCGCCAGGGCGACGAAGAGCTGGCGCAGGATCGACGCGTCGAGCCGGCCGTCGGTCATGTTCTGCAAAGGCCCGGCGACATAGCGCAGCACCTCCGGCAGCGCCGCCAGCAGCAGGGCGCCGACGATCACCCCCGGCAGGTGGCCGATGCCGCCGAGCACGACCATGGCGACGATCATGATCGATTCATTGAGGGCGAACGACTCGGGCGAGATGAAGCCCTGGAAGCTGGCGAACATCGTGCCCGAGACGCCGCCGAAGGTCGCGCCCATGCCGAAGGCGAGCAGCTTGAGGTTGCGCGTGTTGATCCCCATCGCCTTGGCGGCGACCTCGTCTTCGCGAATCGCCATCCAGGCGCGGCCGATCCGGCTCCGCTCGAGCCGGTAGCAGATCAGAACCGCGAAGATGACGAGAACCAGGAACAGGAAGTAGTAGTTCGTGACCTTCGGCCAGTCGAGGCCGAAGAAGTGTTGCGTCCGGCCCAGGCTGACGCCGAAGATCGAGATCTCGTCGATGCCGGTGATGCCCTTCGGGCCGTTCGTGATGTTGACCGGCGCGTCGAGGTTGTTCAGGAAAACGCGAACGATCTCGCCGAAGCCGAGGGTGACGATGGCGAGATAGTCGCCGCGCAGCTTGAGCGTCGGTGCGCCGAGCAGGACGCCGGCCGCGCCGGCGCAGATCGCGCCGAGCGGAATGACGATCCACCACGGCGTGTGCAGCCCATCGGGAAAGGCTGCGGCGATCCCCGGAAACGTATCGGCCAGCTGCGACGAGGCGAGCAGGCCCAGCATGTAGGCGCCGACCGCGTAGAACGCGACGTAGCCGAGGTCGAGCAGCCCGGCGTAGCCGACGACGATGTTCAGGCCGAGGGCGAGCAGCACGTAGAGCAGCGCGATGTCGATGATGCGCACCCAGGCGTTGCCGGCCATCTGGACGATGAACGGCAGGATGCAGAGCAGCACCGCGGCGGCGAGGAACGCGGCGAGCTTGTTGCGGCGGATCGTCTCGGTCATGGCTCAGGCCCGATCCGCGACGCGCTCGCCGAGCAGGCCCTGCGGCCGCAAGGTCAGCACGACGATAAGGACGATGAAGGCGAAGATGTCCTGGTAGTTGCTGCCGAGGACGCCGCCGGTCAGCGCGCCGATGTAGCCGGCGCCGAGCGATTCGATCAGGCCGAGGAGGACGCCTCCGACCATCGCCCCGGCCAGGTTGCCGATGCCACCGAACACGGCCGCGGTGAACGCCTTCAGCCCGGGCAGGAAGCCCATCGTGTGCTGCACCGAACCGTAGTTGGCGGCGTACATGACGCCGGCCAGCGCGGCCAGCGCGGCACCTATGACGAAGGTCGCCGAGATCACCGTGTCGGGCCGCACGCCCATCAGCGCGGCGACGCGCGGGTTCTCGGCCGTCGCCCGCATGGCCCGGCCGAGCTTGGTGCGGTTGACGAGGTAGGTGAGGCCGGTCAGCGTGACCGCCGTCGCCACGAGGATCAGGATCTGCACCGTGTTGATCACCGCGCCGCCGATGTGGAACGGCTCGCTCGGCAGCAGGATCGGGAACGACTTGTAGTTCGGCTTCCAGATGATCATCGCCAGTGTCTGCAGGAGCAGGCTCATGCCGATCGCGGTGATCAGCGGCGCCAGCCGCGGCGCGTTGCGCAACGGCCGATAGGCGATCTTCTCGATCAGGTAGTTGACCACCGAGCAGACGACGATGGCGGCGATCAGCGAGATCAGCAGCATCAGCCAGCCCGGCATGCCGAATCCGGCCAGCGCCGTCACGACCGTCCAGCTCGTCAGGGCACCGACCATCAGCACGTCGCCGTGCGCGAAGTTGATGAGGTTGATGATGCCGTAGACCATCGTGTAGCCGAGCGCCACGAGCGCGTAGACGCTGCCGAGCACGAGGCCGTTGATGATCTGCTGGATGAAGGTATCCATGCGCGGTGTCCTAAGCAAGTTGCCCGCCACGTCGAGGCGGCGGGGACTCGCGGGCTCGATTCGGCGGGATTCTAGGGTCGGCCTCGGGTCGGCCTACGCTCGCTAACCCGCTCACCGCGACCTGCGCGAAACGGGCAGGCCAAGGTCTCATTCGCTGCGGCCCGCCGCCTCGTTGCGGGCGCGCAATTCAGCCAGCCGCTCGGCGATCCGGATCTCGAGGCCGCGACCCGCCGGCTCGTAGAAGCGCGGCGGCACGAGGTCGTCGGGCCAGTAGCTTTCTCCCGCCGCGAACGCGTCGGCCTCGTCGTGCGCGTAGCGATAGCCCTTGCCGTAGTCGAGCGTCTTCAGCAACGCCGTCGGCGCGTTGCGCAGGCGCAGCGGCACCGGACGGGTGCGGTCGGACCTGACGAAGGCGCGCGCCGCGTTCCACGCCGTGTAGACGGCGTTGCTCTTCGGCGCCATGGCGAGATAGACGACGGCTTCAGCCAGCGCCAGCTCGCCCTCGGGCGAGCCGAGTCGCTCGTAGGTCTCGGCGGCGTCGAGGGCCAGGCGAAGCGCCCGCGGGTCGGCCAGGCCGATGTCTTCGCTCGCCATGCGAACGAGGCGGCGCGCCGCGTAGCGCGGATCGACGCCGCCGTCGATCATGCGCACGAACCAGTAGAGCGAGGCATCCGGGTCGCTGCCGCGCACCGCCTTGTGCAAGGCCGAGATCGTGTCGTAGAACTGCTCGCCGCCCTTGTCGTAGCGGCGCAGTTGCTCGCCGAGCGCCTGCTCGAGCAGCCGTTCGCCGATGACGCCTTCCTCGAGCATGCGCGTGTCCGTCTTCCCGGCGCTTCCCAGCGTGGCGATCAGGTTCTCGTAGGCGTTGAAGAGACGCCGCGCGTCGCCGTCGGCATAGCCGATCAGGCGCGCCGCTGCAGGCTCGCTCATCGGCGGCGCACCGAGCAGAACGCGCGCGCGCTCGAGCAGCGTCGCCAGGTCGGCGTCGTCGAGGCTCTTCAGCACGTGCACCGTCGCGCGCGACAGCAGCGCCGAGTTGACCTCGAACGACGGGTTCTCGGTGGTTGCGCCGATGAAGGTGAACAGGCCCGACTCGACGTGCGGCAGGAAAGCGTCCTGCTGGCTCTTGTTGAAACGATGCACCTCGTCGACGAAGACCACCGTGCGCCGACCTTGCACTTGCGCCGACTGGGCCCGTTCGACCGCCTCGCGGATGTCCTTGACGCCGCCGAGCACCGCCGACATGGCGATGAACTGGGCCTCGAAGGCGTCCGCCATCAGGCGCGCCAGCGTCGTCTTGCCGGTGCCGGGCGGGCCCCACAGGATCATCGAATGCAGCCGCCCCGACTGGAAGGCGACGCGTAACGGCTTGCCCGGGCCGAGCAGGTGCGGCTGGCCGATCACCTCGTCGAGCGTCTTCGGGCGCAAGCGCTCGGCGAGCGGCGCGTCGATATCGGCGAAGGGGAGGTCGAGCGAGGCGGGAGGCACGTGCAGGCAACGGCGCAGGCAGCGCGCGTTCGCATCGATTCTGCCGTGCCCGAACCCTTGCCGGGTGGGGGGACATAAACTGCGGCATCGCCACACCGGCAGGCCCGAGAACCCAGCGCATGAACCGATCGACCTTCGACGCCGTTTCGTCCGTGCTCGTCGACAAGTTCCAGGTCGAGGCCGGCAAGGTCGGACCCGACACGACGCTCGAGCGGCTCGGGCTCGATTCGCTGGCGCTCATGGAGTTCGTGTTCGCGGTCGAAGACCACTTCGACGTGCGCATCCCGGAAGACAGGCTCGATCCGCGCCAGGCCGGCGTCACGCTCGCGCAACTCTCGCGCCTGCTCGACGAGGCGGTGGCGGCCCGGCCGAAGAAAGATGTCGCCATCCCCTGATTCGCGCTCGATGCCGGTCGCCGTGACCGGCTCGGGAGTGGTGAGCCCGCTCGGAAACGATCTCGGCACCTTCGACGCGGCGCTCTTCGGCGCACGTTCGGCCGTGCGCAGGCTCGCGCTCGACCTGCCCGGAATCGAGCTGCCCCCGGTCCCGGTCGCGAGCGCCGCATTCGACGCCGCCGCGGAGGTCGCGCCCTCGCGCGTCCCGCTCGATCGGGGCACGGCGATGGCGCTCTTCGCCGCGCGCGCCGCCGCCCGAGCGGCGCGCCTCGACGCCGGCAGCGACGACGGCGAACGGCTCGGCATCTACTGGGGTAGTGGAATGGGCGGAGCGGCGACCTTCGAAGCGACCTGCCGCAGCGTCTACGCCGATCGCCGCAGGATGCGGCCGACGAGCGTCGTCACGACGATGCCGAATGCACCGGTGGCCGAGCTCGCCCTGCTCTTTCGCGCTCGCGGCGCTGCCCTCGGCTACGCCTGCGCCTGCGCGTCGGCGGCGGTGGCGATCGGCGAGGCGATGCGGGCGATTCGCGCCGGCTGGATCGACGTCG
>DATMGW010000542.1:0-7178 GCA_035555295.1 Caldimonas sp. | reverse complement strand
ACGACGCTGTCGCGCACCGCCTTCCACGCTTCGGGCCGCGCCTCGATGTCGTCGATCAGATGCCGCGATACGCGCCACGATGGAGGCCGCCCGCGAGGGCTGCCCGTCCAGGCGAGGAGCATGAATTCGTCATCCACCTGGACCAGGCGCAAGGCCCAGTCTCCGGGCAGCGGTGCCTCCTCGCGGGTGCGCATCACCGCGATCTTGGCGGCCTCGAGCGTGCGGTCGTCGATGCCGGCGCCACGGGCGAGGATCTTCTCGACCAGCGCTGCCCATCCGAACACGACGCGTACGGCGAGCCCCTCGCCGACGCTGCGCGCCTCCGGCGGCGCACGGCTGCCGAGCGTGTCGTCGAAGAGCGTGCGCGTGCGCGCCGCGCACGCTTCCCAGTCGCCTCGCTTGCTGCTCGGCCAGACGCCGATGTACTGGCCGCGCTTGAGGTCCATGTAGGTGAACTCGGGCTCGACCCGAAACGGCGTGGCGCAGCTCGGGCACGGCTCGCGCTGGAAGCTGCCATCGAGGATGGCGTCGCGATAGTCCGGCCGGCGATCGACGTTGACGCTGAGCACGAGCTCGAAGTGGATCGGCGTCGCGCAGGCCGGGCAGCTGATCGTCTGGGTGGTGAAGATCGACATGGCGGTGCCCGCGTCAAAGCGTCTTCAGCCAGATCATGGCCGGATGGTCGGGCTGCAGCTTCTTGCTGCGAAAGCCCGCGTAGAGCTCGGCGAACCACTCGCCCGGGGCGCGGAACTGGTATCCGGTGAGGCCCTTGGTGCGCGCGGCCAGGAGATAGCCGACCCAGTTGCGGCGATACGCCTCGTGGTAGACGTAGTCACCGATATGGATGAACTCGCAGTCGCTCTGGCGGCGATAGACGTTCTTCGTCGTCGCCACGTCGTGCCACTTGTCGAATGCATCGAGCGCCGCGTTGTCGACGTCGCCGACCGGCGGCGTCGGCCGCGTCGGCGGCTTGCTCTGAATCATGTCGAGCACGTAGCGACGGTTCTCGGGCTTGTTGTCGAGGTGGAAATGCGCGGCGACGATGTTGGCGAGCGGTTCGACGCTCGAGCCGAACACGACCCAGCCGCCGTAGTCGGGGCCGGACTGATGCTTCTGCATGAAGCCGAGCTTGTCGTCGACGCCGTGGCCGACCTCGTGCGCCGCGGCGAACGACAGGAAGTCGATCTCGTCCTCGTCAACCGGAGCGCATTTCGGGTCGACCGCCGGCAGCTGCTTGACCTTCGTGTTGGTCTTCGGGTCGTACTGCTTCTGCTTCGAGCCGAACCGCTGCTTGACCTCGTCCTTGCGCCCGTCCATCTCGATGGAGCCGTCGTCCGGCTGGTAGCCGCCGCCGGCGCTGTCTTCGGCGTCCTCGTGGCGTACCGAGGTGATGCTCGGGTTGCCGCGAATGTCCTCGGGGATCTTCGCGAACATCTCGCAGACCCGCTTCATCGACTTGGCTTCGTCGCCGGGTCGCTGGATGGTGTTGTCCGCGGCCGGCTTGAGCGGCTTGCCGGTCGAGAACTTCATGCCGAAGCGGCCGGTCGCCATCGCGTTGACGAGGCGCGGGTCGCCCCCATCGGGCACCGCCTGGATCATCGCGTCGACCTCGGCGCCGCCGCCCTTCTTCGTCATCTTGTCGGCGAGCGCGGCGATCCCCTTCTCGTCGGGTTTGGCGGTCAGCTTCGCCTGCAGCTCGCGCTTGTCGAGCGCGACCTCGACCTGATCGAGCGCCTTGTCGGCGGCGGCGAAGTCGAGCGTATCGGCGGTCTTGCGCGCCGCCGCCACCAGATCGTCGAGCGCCTTCTTCGCGGCGGCGTCCTTGATCGGTGCGATCTTCTTGGCGAACGCCGCCGCGGCTGCATCGAACTTCTCGCGCTTGCCATCGGCCGCCTGCGCCGCTGCCTCGGCGTCGCTGGCGCGCCGTATCGCGGCCATCGCGCCCGGCCCGTCGTGCGCCTGATCCTTCGCCTTTGCTTCGCCGAGCGCCAGCGTCACCGCGTCGATGCGCGCCTTGATGCCGGCCGCGCGCGGCGAGGCTTGCAGCTTCTTCAGGCTCGCCTCGACCCGCGCCTGCGTGCTCGTGAACTGCGCGTGCTCGGCCTGGATCGTCCTGGCGGCGACCAGCGCCTGCGCGGCGTCCTGCATCGCCGTCGCTGCCGTCTTGGCGTCGTTGCCGGCGAGCGCCTTCTCGGCATCGCCGGCCCTCTGCTCGAAGCGCTTGAACTCGGTGTCGGCCGCCGCCGCGTTCGGCGCCTTGGCAGCGGCCTTGCCGTCGGCACGCAGCTTGACGAGCGCCGCCTGCATCGCCTTCGGGTCGCCGGTATTCGCCGCTGCCGCCTCAGCCGCCGCTGCCGGGCCGAAACTCGCCGCCAGCTTCGTCGCAAGCGCGATGTCGGCGCGCGCCTGCTTGAGGGCAGCGAGGGTGCCGTTCCAGCCGGGCGTCGGATCGGCGGCCGCATCGGCCTGCGTCGACTGCGTTCCGGCACTGGCCAGCAGGGCGCGGATCGCGGCCCGCTCCTTGGCGATGCGCGGGGCGGCCGGGTCCTGGTCGAGCTTGGCGATCTCCTTCTCGGCCGCGGCGCGCTCGGTCGCGCTGGCGGCGATCACGGGCGCCAGCTTGACGAGCCTGTCGGCACGGCCGAAGGCGTCGACGAGCATCCTCGTTCCTTCCTCGACCCGCATCGAGTCGCGCGCGGCCAGCTTGTCGGCGTCGGCGACCATCGTGTCGAGGGCGGCAGCGCGGCCCTGGACGGCGGCCTGCCCGCGCACCTTGCCGATCATCGCGACGGTCGTCATGCGCTGCTTCTCGTAGCCGTCGCGGCGGGCGATCATGCGGTGCGCCGGGCCGACGATGTCGTAAGCGGCGAGCGCTCCCTGCATCGCCTTGGCGTACTCGCCGGCCTTGAGCGCCTGCTCGGCGGCGACGACGAGCGGCGTCGCCTGGGCGATGTCGTCCTTGATGAACTCGCGCGACTTGGGGCCGGCCGCTTCGCATTCCTTGAGTCGGGCCCTTGCGCCGGCAACGAGGCCCTTGACGCCCGGCAGCGTCGCGGCGTCAATTTTCTGCAGCTCCTTCAGCGCGGCCGCGAACTTGGGCGGCGTCTGGCCGGCGAGCGCATCGGCGCCGGAGAGCAGGGCCTGGCGTTTGACGAATTCGGTCGGCGCGTCGGAGTTCTTCAGCGCATAGACCAGCGCATTGGCGACCGCGCGCTTGGCCGCGTAGTCGGCCCATTCGTGCGCCAGCTTCTGCGCCGCGACGCAGATCGCGCGGCACTCTCCGAGGCGCGTGGCAGCGTCCTTCCATTGCGCACTGCCAGCGGCCGCGTCGGCCGCCGCCAGCTTGGCCTGCGCCTGGCCGATCTGCGGGCCGAGATGACCAGCCTGCGGGTCGGCCTTCAACGCATCCACCAGTTGCGCGACCGGCTTCCGGGCGGCCTGGAACGCGATCAGGTTCTTGTCGACCGGCGGGGTCGAGGCATTCGGCGCCGCGGCGGCCGACGGTGTGGACGCGGCCGAAGGCGTGGATGCGGCCGAGGGCGTCGCTGCGGCCACCGACTTCAACGCCTTGGTCAGGGCGGGGAGCCCGAGCACGCCCAGAAGACCACCAGCCATCGCGCGTCTCCTCCCGATCCGAAGGACGCCGAGTCTAGTCCGCGATCGGCGGCCTGCATATCGTCCCCTTGCGGAGGAGGCGCAGCGCGTCGATGGGATAGGATCACGGCCCGCGAATTCGGCGCGACCCGCCCCGGCAACGAAGCGCAACGCTGGCAATGAAATGGCAAAGAACCGACGATGAAGCCCCGGCCTGCCGAACCCCCTTCGCGACTCGACCGGCTGCGCGTCGTCCTCGGCTGCATCGCCCTGCAGGCCGGGTTTGCCTCGACCGCTGCCGACCCGGCCTCGACACCGACTCCGTCCGAAAGGCACGACATGGCTACAGCGAAGAATCCGGCTTCCGTCGCTGCCGCGCGCTCGCACGCCGAAAAGCTCCTGCCGCTTCTGGCTGTGCAGCTTGGCGAGTGGAAGCGCGTCTCGCTCGAGATGCCGAAGAAGCCCCGCTATCCGGGCTCGCCGACGCCGCTCGAGGCCGAGTACCAGCGCGAGACCGGGCGTGCATCGGTCTCGGCGAGCGACACCGGCAGGCCGAGCGTGATCGTCGCCCAGTGGAAGGGCGGCGCTGTCGAGCGCGACGTCGACGGCACGCACGAGACGATGTACAAGGTCACCGACCACGTCGTCACCGAGCGCTACCGCGCCGCGACGCACGAAGCGAGCGTGGTCGTCGCGCTCGCCAACGGGATCACGATCGCCGCCAGCAGCCGCACCGCCGATGCGGCCGCGCTGCGCGCCCTGATCGAATCGATGGACCTGGCCGCCGCCGGCACCGCCAAGCGCTGATCGCGCCACCGGCGAGCGGGTCGCCGTCGACGACGATCGGGCCGGCATGCGTCGAGCTCGGCGACGAGATCGCATGCGCGATTGCCCTGCGCATCGGCTGACCCGTACCATCGCGACATCGGGACGACCGCCGTTCTGAGCCTCGCGTCATCCCGAATGCCGCCCTCCCATAGAGATGCTGAACGGCCCCGTCTGCCATGACCGGGCAGCCTCGCGGGCAATCGTGGGCCGATGCGATGGCGGCGTTCGGGACCTGGACCGAGCTGCCCGAGGCCGAGCGTGATGCCTGGCTTGAATCGCTGGCCGCCGCGCAGCCCGAGCTGCACGGCCGCCTGCGGACCTTGATCGCCGCCGACCGTGAGGCGGAAGACCACTCCTTCCTCCGTCTGCAGGACGACCGCTGCAGCGGCCGCCGTGATGCTCGAGGGCCGTCGTCTCGGCCCGTGGCTCATCGAGCGATTGATCGAGCAGCGGCGGCATGGGCCAGGTCTGGCTGGCGCGGCGGACCGACAGAAGACGATACGCGCCGGCAATCGTCCGCATTGCGGCGGCTGATCGAACGACGCGCTGATCCGTTCCGGGCGCCGATTGCGTCTTTGTCTGCAGAGGAGGCATGGCGCCTCGCTCGCGGACCCGGTTCGCTTCATCGGTACTCGAGGAGATTCACATGCAGATGCACAAGCTCGCGGCGGCATGCGCAGTCGTCGTCGGCGGCGCCCTGGGCGGCCCGGCCGTCGCCTTCAATCCGCAGCCCGATCCGCCGGCGTTCGGCATCGTCAGCATCAATCCCGATCAGACGATTCGGCTCAACGTCGTCTGCTGGGAGCACGAGGTCGCCGGCATGCCGCCAACGCCTTGCAGCGGCGAGATCATGTTCCACGACATGGCCGGCAACATCGTCGCCCGGCAGTTCGTCAAGCTCGGGCCGGGCGGCGCGACCCTGCTCGACTTCAGCCTCGGGCCGCGCACCAGCCCGACCCGCCTGGTCGGCATCGACCCGTGCTGGATCCCGGATCCGACCAGCGGCCGCGCCCTGCCCACCGTCGAGGTGTTCGACACGCAGAGCGGCCGGGTGGCGCGACACGTCAACCCGTTGACGCCGCGCATCTCGATCGTCGGCAACCAGGCGTTCGGGAGATGATCTCTTTTCACGGTCGATTGCGTCTTTGACTTCAACGGCTGCGCGATGGCGCGCAGCCGACCACTGGAGTCGATCATGCAGATAGCCACCCTTTGACACGCCGCAGCCGCCCTGGCTGCTTCGCTGCTCGCCGTTCTGGTCACCGCCTGCGGCGGCGACGACTTCGCGGCGCAGCCGACGATCGCCTCCTTCTCGGCGACGCCGGCGAGGCTGCCGGCGGGCGGCGGCCAGGTGGTCTTGTCGTGGAGCACGGCCCACGCCAGCCAGGCCACCATCGACAACGGCGTCGGCGACGTGAGTGGCGTGACCAGCACCACCGTCACCGTCACGACCGGCACCACCTTCACCCTCACGGCGACCAACGCGCTCGGCAGCGTCACCGCCTCGAGCGCGGTCACCGTCGCCGCGCCGGTGGCACCGACGATCACCAGCTTCACGGCGACGCCGGCGTCGCTGCCGCTCGGCGGTGGCAGCGTCACGCTGAACTGGACGACGACCGGGGCGACCGCGCTCTCGATCGACCATGGCGTCGGCGACGTCGGCGGGCTGACGAGCAAGGTCGTCAATGTCGCGGCGGACACCACCTTCACGCTGACTGCCAGCAACGCGGTCGGATCGGTGACCGGCACGGCGGGGGTCGTGATCGCAGCGGCGAATCAGCAATTCCTCGACGTCGTGAATGGCTCCGACGCCAATCCGTGCACGGCGGCGGCACCCTGCCACACCCTCAGCACGGCGCTGGGCCGCGCCGGCGCGGGCTTCACCTTCTCGCTGGCCGACGGCACGTACAGCGCCACGACAGAGGGCCATGGGGCCTTGACGATCCCAGACGGCACGGTGCTGCGCGCCGTCCATCCCGGTACGGTGACCCTGGCCAGCCTGGCCATCACCGTGCCCTCGGGCATGCGACGTTCGACGGCGTGGTCATCGGCCCGGAGGGACCGACCGCGACCTACTGCGGCTCGCTCGGCATCGGCCAGTCCAACCCGACGGCGCCGCTGCAGACCGTGACCTTGAACGGCGTCTTCAGCAAATTGCGCCGACTGGCTCTCGATCAGCGGCAACGCGACGGTTACCATGACACCGGGATCGCTCCCTGGCGGCATCTACACCACCGGGATGAACGGGGCCGGATCCCCTGTGGGTGGCAACCACTGGGTCGTCGTCGCCAGCGGTGCCCAACTCCTGATCCAGGGCGGGGTGATCGAAGGCAGCCAGACCGGCAACGCCACCGGCAATGCCGGCGTGCTGGTCGCCGGTCCCGGCGGCACGCTGACGCTGGACGGCGTGACGCTGCGCAACTGGATCGAGCCGGCAATCCTCGGCACGCAGGCGGTCGTCACGATGCGCAATGCGACGCTGATCGACCACGTCGGCGAGCCGGGCAACGCGAACGGCTGCGCCATCGTCACGGGCGACCGCGGCTCGAGCCTGACGATGGATCACTCGACGCTCTCCAATGTGCCCGGCCAGGGCCTGTGCGTGAAGCCGACCACGCTGGGCACGACGCACGAGCCGATCCAGCTGACGCAGAGCACCATCACGCTGGTGGCCGGCGCGGCGATCGCGGGCAATCTCGGCGGGCAGATCGGCCCTGCCATCGCGAGCGACGGCTTGAGCCTCACCCAGAACGGCT
>DATMGW010000541.1:0-3641 GCA_035555295.1 Caldimonas sp. | reverse complement strand
GTCACGACCTTGGTGAGCATCACTTCGCGGCCCGCCGCGGCGCCGTTCATGACGCGGATCGTCGCCGGGCCGACCGTCACCGGGGCGCCGGCCAGGCCGCCGAAGCCCGAGGCCCGCCCGCTCGGTGTGTAACCGCCATGGCCGGCGCCGGACGACATCGTCCCCGGCTTCATGATCATCGTCTTCTCATAGTCGGTGCCGTCGTCGACCATGAACTTGATCTTGTACTTGCCGACCTCGACCGTGTCGTTGTGAGCAAGCAGTTGCTTCTTGACGGCCTTGCCGTTGATGTAGGTGCCGTTGGTGCTGTTCAGGTCCTCGATGAAGACGTCCTGGCCGACCATCTGCAGCACCGCGTGCTCGCCGGAGACGGCGAGGTTGTCGATGACGATGTCGTTGTAGGGGCGGCGGCCGAGGGTCGTCTTGTCTTTCGTGATCTGCACTTCCTTGATCACGACACCGTCGAGCGATACGACCAGTTTGCCCATTCTTGCGACCTCGAGTCCCTTGTCTCTTTATGAAGGCCCGCCAGTCTGGAGCGAGCAGCGGCGGCGCCGAAACGGTCAGCGGCGAAACGGCCACCACGACCGCGCAGCTCCCGCCGGGCCCCTCACCCGGACGAGTACGACGGAGATATTATCCTTTCCGCCCGCCTCGTTGGCAGCGTCGATGAGCGCACTCGCTGCTTCCGGCAGTAATTCGCAACTCAGCAACAACTCGGCAATCCTATCGTCTTCGAGCATGTCCGACAGGCCGTCGGAGCAAAGCAGGTAGACATCGCCCGGCAGCACGTCGTGCAGATGCGTCTCGAGGAGCACCGTGTCCTCGACGCCGACAGCCCGGGTCACCAGGTTCTTGTTCGAGGAAAACGCCGCCTGCTCGGGCGTGATGAGGCCCGAGTCGATCTGCTCCTGCAGCAGCGAGTGGTCGTGCGTGATCTGCGCCAGCCGCCCGCCGCGCAGGCGGTAGCAGCGGGAATCGCCGACGTGGCCGAGGAGCAGCCGGTTCTCGCGGAACACGCCGACGACGAGCGTCGTGCCCATGCCGGCGTACTGCGGGTTCGAGTTGGCGGCGTTGAAGATCGCGCGATTGGCGTTGTCGACGCAGATGTCCATGGCTCGGCGGACATCGGTATCGGTCGCTGATTCGGAGGCCTCCGAGAGCCAGCGGCCGAGCTCGGTCTTGATGAACGAGGTGCACATGCCGCTCGCCACCTCGCCGGCGTTGTAGCCACCCATGCCGTCGGCGAGCACGACCAGCGACGAGGCTTCGTCGACGGCGGCGGAATCCTCGTTGTTGTTGCGCGCCCGGCCCGTGTCGGAAGCGCAGTGAAACTCGAGCGTCATCATCGGCACGGGAAAGATCAGCGCTGGGGAGCGATCGGCGCAGCGGATTGTGCCTCGGTTCAGCCCGCCTTCATGCGGCGTGCGCGTAGGTGCAACCACTTGCCGACGACGACGACGACGACGGCACCGCCGGCGCCGAAAGCGAATCCGGCCACCGGCACGTGGACCGCGAACCAGCCGGCCACGGCCGGATCGGTGACGAACATCTGGCCCGCGAGCGAGCCCAGCAGGGCGGCGCCGAGCGTGGTGATGAGCGGAAGGCGATCCATCAGCTTCATGAGCAGCGTGCTTCCGGCGACGATCAGCGGGATCGACGTCGCCAGGCCGACGATGAGCAGCGGCACGCGGTAGTCCTCGGGAGCGCCGTCGGCTGCGCCGGCGACGGCGATCACGTTGTCGACACTCATGACGAGATCGGCGACGAAGATCGTGCGAATCGCGGCGAACAGCGTGACCTCCGCCTTGACCTCTTCTTCCCCTTCGACCTCGGCGAGCAGCCGCACTCCGACCCAGAGCAGGGCCAGGGCACCGGCGATCTTGAGGTAGGGCAGCTGCAAGGCCTGCACGGCGACGATCGTCAGGGCGATGCGCAGCACGATGGCGGCCGCGCTGCCCCACCAGGTGGCGAGGCGCCGTTGCGGCGGCGGCAGCGAGCGTGCCGCCATCGCAATGACGACCGCGTTGTCGCCGGAGAGCAGGAGGTTGGCGACGACGATCAGGCCGAGCGCGCTCCAGGCGGCGCCGGAGCTCGGGTCCATGCGTCGCGCCGCGGCCGCGAGCCCGCGGTCAGAGCAGGGATTTCATCAGCCGGCCCATCTCCGACGGGTTGCGCGTGACCGTGAAGCCGCACTCTTCCATGATGGCGAGCTTGGCGTCGGCCGTGTCCGCGCCCCCGGAGATCAGCGCACCGGCGTGACCCATCCGCTTGCCTGGCGGCGCGGTCACTCCGGCGATGAAGCCGACGATGGGTTTGCTCATGTTCGCCTTGCACCAGCGCGCCGCCTCGGCTTCGTCCGATCCGCCGATCTCGCCGATCATGACGACTGCGTCGGTCGCCGGGTCGTCGTTGAAAAGCTTCATGATGTCGATGTGCTTCAGGCCATTGATCGGGTCGCCGCCGATGCCGACGGCACTCGATTGACCGAGCCCGACTTCGGTCAGCTGGGCGACCGCCTCGTAAGTGAGCGTCCCCGAGCGGCTGACCACGCCGATCCGGCCCTTGCGATGGATGTGGCCCGGCATGATGCCGATCTTGATCTCCTCGGGCGTGATCAGGCCGGGGCAGTTCGGGCCGAGCAACAGCGTCTTCTTGGCGCCGCCCGCCTCGCGGGCGCGCATCCGGCTCCTGACCTCGAGCATGTCGCGGACCGGAATGCCTTCGGTGATGCAGATGGCCAGATCCAGCTCGGCCTCGACCGCTTCCCAGATCGCTGCCGCGGCGCCCGCCGGCGGCACGTAGATCACGCTGACCGTCGCCCCCGTCTGCTTCGCTGCTTCCTTCACCGAGGCGAAGATCGGGATGCCTTCGAAATCCTCGCCGGCCTTCTTCGGATTCACGCCGGCGACGAAGCAGGCCATGCCGTTCGCGTACTCGCGGCACATGCGCGTGTGGTACTGGCCGGTCTTGCCGGTGATGCCCTGCGTGATGACGCGGGTGTTCTTGTCGATCAATATGCTCATGGTGCTTTCGCGTGCTTCCTCAGGCGGTCACTTCAGCGCCGCCAGCACCTTCTGCGCCGCCTCGGCCATCGAATCGGCGCTGATGATGGGCAGGCCCGAATCGGCGAGCAGCTTCTTGCCGAGCTCCTCGTTGGTGCCTTTCATGCGCACGACCAGCGGCACCGTCAGGTTGGTGGCCTTGCAGGCGGCGATGACGCCCTCGGCGATGGTGTCGCAGCGCATGATGCCGCCGAAGATGTTGACCAGGATCCCCTTCACGTTCGGGTCGGCCGTGATGATCTTGAACGCCGCCGCCACCTTTTCCTTCGAGGCGCCGCCGCCGACATCGAGGAAGTTGGCCGGCGCCGCGCCATAGAGGCGGATGATGTCCATGGTCGCCATGGCCAGGCCCGCGCCGTTGACCATGCAGCCGATCTCGCCGTCCAGCGCGATGTAGCTGAGGTCGTAGTTGGAGGCCTCGATCTCCTTCTCGTCCTCTTCGGTCACGTCGCGCAGGGCGCGCATGTCGTCATGACGGTAGAGGGCGTTGCTGTCGAAGCTGACCTTGGCGTCCAGCACCCGCAGGTCGCCGCCGCCGGTGACGATCAGCGGGTTGATCTCCAGCATGGCCATGTC
>DATMGW010000540.1:0-2845 GCA_035555295.1 Caldimonas sp. | reverse complement strand
AGACGTCGCCCCGCGCCGCCGTCGTCGGCCGCGTGAACGAGCCGCCGAGGACGACGTCGCCGGCATTCAGCTGCTCGTCGTAAGGCGCGATCTTGTTCGCCAGCCAGGCGACGCCGTTGCCCGGATGGTTGAGCACTGCCGCGGCCAGCCCCGTCTCCTCGATGACGCCGTTCTTGTAGAGCATGGCGCCGGCCCAGCGCAGGTCGACATCGTGCGGGCGCACCGGCAGGCCGCCGGTGACGATGCCGGCGTTGGCCGCGAAGTCGGCGATCGTGTCGACCACCTTGCGTGGCGCCTTCGTCTCGCGGTCGAACTGCTCGATGCGGGCATCGATGATCTCGACCGCAGGCGTCACGAGCTCGGTCGCGGCAAGCACCTGGGCGAGGGTCACGCTCGGTCCTTTGAGCGGTCTACCGAGGATGAAGGCGAGCTCGACCTCGACGCGCGGCGCGATGAAGCGATCGACGGGAATGTCGCCTCCCGCCTCGAAGAACATGTCGTCGAGGAGCGGCGCATGGTCGGGCTCGCTGATCCGCGAAGCCTGCTGCATCGCGCGTGATGTGAGCCCGATCTTGCGGCCCTTGACGACGCGCCCCTCGGCGAGTCGCAGCGCCAGCCAGGCGCGCTGGATCGCGTAGCCGTCGTCGATCGTCATGCCCGGATGGCGCATCGAGAAATGGCGCAGCTGGACGCGGCGTTGTTGCGCGTCGTGCAGCTCGGCGGCAAGCGCGGCGATCGTCGCTTCGTTCAGCATGGCGGCCTACTTCCCCGCGAAGAGCGGATGCAGGCTGCCGTGCTTGGCGTCGAACACCGGCGCGCCTTCGTCGATCTGCAGGGTGATGCCGAGCGGCCGCGTCGCCACGAGCGAGGCGAAGTGGCGACGCACCGCATCCATCAACGCCTGGCCGGTTGCGGCGACGAGCTGCGGCGCCCGCCCCGGCGCGATGCGCACGTTGAGATAGACAAAGGCGCGATCCGGCGCGCCGTCCGCGACCGCATACGCAGCCGACGGATAGGCCATGACGCGAGTCCCGCCGACCGGAAAGACTCGCCTGCCTTCGCCGTCGCGTTGGGCGCAGATCACCGTGGCAAGCGCGGCGCAGAGCACGCCGAAGTTCGCTTCCGGATCGAGGTTGGCGCTGTACTGGATCGTCACGTGCGGCATCGCAGCTCCTGTTCAGGCGACATCCATCAGGGCGACGGTGCAGCCGACCGAAAAGATCGGGATCGGCGCGTAGAAGCGGACCGTGCCATGGCCGCGCGCCGCCGCCGCCGTGGCGACGAAGGTGCGGATCTCGAAGCCACCCTGGCCGGCGTCACGATACGTCGCTTCGTCGCTGTACGACAGCATTGCCTCCTTGTCGTTGCTCGACCAGCGCTCGAGAAAGGTACGGTCCCACGCCTCGTTGATCTTTCCCGAATCCGGCGTCGCCGGCCAGTGCGAGATGCCGCCGGTGCCGACCAGCGCAAGGCGCTCCGGGACCTCGTCGCAGGCGCGCCGCAATGCCGCGCCGAAGGCCCAGGCACGGCGCAGCGGCGTGAGCGGCGGCCCCTGGCAATTGATGTTGACGGGGATCACGGGGAGATCGAACCGCGGAGTGAGGAAGTGGAGCGGCACCATGATGCCGTGGTCGAATTTCCACTCCTCAGCGTACGCGAGGTCGACGTCCTGCATGACGCTGCGGACGAGCTTTGCGGACAGCGCAGCGTTGCCGGGAATACGCGTCCTGGCGATGCCGAGCCAGCCCGGGTCCTCGATCGGGCCCTCGTAGTGGTCGGCCATGCCCATCGCGTAAGCCGGCATGTTGTTCATGAAGAAGTTCGCGAAATGCTCGGCGGCAATGACGATCAGCGCGTCGGGCCGGCTCGCCGCGAGCGCCTCGCCCATGGCGCGGAATTCGGCGTGGAACGCATCGCGAACGCCGGCCTCGGCGAGGTGCGCCCGCCCGGTGATGCCGGGGGCGTGGCTGCAGACGCCGGCGAAGACCAGGCTCATCTCGACGACCAGTGGAGAGTCATACGCCCGCCACCTTTTCCTCGGTCGACGTCGTCATCGCGTAGATGCCGGCACGCACCGGACCGTGCCGGCGCACGCCTTCTCGCATCGCTTCGATGTAGTCGGCCCACGGCATGCCGAGCAGCGCCGCGAAATGCATCAGCAACTGACCGTTCGCTCCGAGGACGTAGAGCTTGCCGATGTCGCCGGCGACGAAGGCGTCGCGCTCCTCGGCCGTCAGCTCGTAGTCGTCGAGCAGGACGTCGCGCGATTCGCGAAAGCGCAGCTGCACGGCGGGCTCGCGGTTGAGGTGATAGAGGAGCTTTTGCGCGCTGTACAGACTCATTGCGTTCACGCCGCTCCCCAACGCGGGATGAGATGGTCGGTGATCGAGACGCAGACGTTCTTCGGCTCGCAGAAGACTTCGAAGCTCCAGGTTCCACCTTCGCGGCCGGTTCCTGACGCCTTGGTGCCGCCGAAGGGCTGGCGCAGGTCGCGAACGTTCTGGCTGTTGACGAAGCACATGCCCGCTTCGATCGCCGCGGCGACGCGGTGGGCGCGCCCCAGGTCGCGCGTCCAGACGTAGCTCGACAACCCGTACGCGATGTCGTTCGCCTGCGCGATCGCGTCGGCTTCGCCGTCGAAGGCGATCAGGCAGGCGACCGGGCCGAAGATCTCTTCCTGGGCGATCCGCATGCGGTTGTCGACGTCGGCGAAGACCGTGGGAAGGACAAAGTTGCCGGAGCGCAGGCCGGCAGGCAGATCGGGCGCGTCGAGCCCGCCGCACAGCAGCGTCGCGCCTTCCTCGGCGCCGAGGGCGATGTAGCTGCGCACCTTGTCGAGGTGGGC
>DATMGW010000539.1:0-8156 GCA_035555295.1 Caldimonas sp. | reverse complement strand
TCTTCCATGGCGATGGGGGCGATCAGCTTGACGGTGATCGTCACGTTGTCGCCCGGCATCACCATCTCCTTGTCCTTGGCCAGCTCGACCGCTCCGGTCACGTCGGTCGTGCGAAAGTAGAACTGCGGCCGGTAGTTGTTGAAGAACGGCGTGTGCCGGCCGCCTTCTTCCTTGGAGAGCACGTAGATCTCGGCCGTGAAGTGCGTGTGCGGCTTGACGCTGCCGGGCTTGCACAGGACTTGTCCGCGCTGCACTTCTTCCCGCTTGGTGCCCCTGAGCAGGATGCCGACGTTGTCGCCCGCCTGGCCCTGGTCGAGGAGCTTGCGAAACATCTCGACGCCGGTGCAGATGGTCTTTTGCGTGGCGGTGATGCCGACGATCTCGATCTCCTCGCCGACCTTGATGACGCCGCGCTCGACTCTTCCCGTGACGACGGTGCCTCGTCCGGAGATGGAGAACACGTCTTCGACGGGCATCAGGAACGGCCCGTCGATGGCCCGCTTGGGCGTGGGAATGTAGCTGTCGAGTGCTTCGGCGAGCTTCAAGATGCTGCCTTCGCCGAGCTCGCCCTTGTCGCCCTCGAGCGCCTGCTTGGCGCTGCCGTGGATGATGGGGGTCACGTCTCCGGGAAACTCGTACTTGTCGAGGAGCTCCCTCACTTCCATCTCGACGAGCTCGAGCAGCTCGGCGTCGTCGACCATGTCGCACTTGTTCATGTAGACGACGATGTAGGGCACTCCCACCTGGCGGGCCAGCAGGATGTGCTCCCGGGTCTGCGGCATGGGGCCGTCGGCAGCAGACACGACCAGGATGGCGCCGTCCATCTGGGCGGCTCCGGTGATCATGTTCTTGATGTAGTCGGCGTGCCCGGGGCAGTCGACGTGCGCGTAGTGCCGGTTCTTGGTCTCGTACTCGACGTGCGCGGTGTTGATGGTGATGCCGCGTGCCTTCTCCTCGGGCGCCGCGTCGATCTGGTCGTACGCCTTGGCCTCGCCTCCGTACAGCTTGCTCAGCACCAGCGTCAGCGCCGCCGTCAACGTCGTCTTGCCGTGGTCGACGTGGCCAATCGTCCCAACGTTGACGTGCGGCTTGGTCCGCTCGAATTTGCTCTTTGCCATTTGCTTGTCGCTTTCAAAAAAGAACGATGGCCCGTGTGCTGTTTAAGGTTTCCTTCTCTCACCTCGATCACACGCCACGGGCAACGTGTGAGGGAGAAAAGAAGACCATTCCTTGAAGGGGGTCGCGCAGCGACCCCGCTGTCCGTCCTATTTGCCTCGTGCGGTGATGATCGCGTCGGCGACGTTCTTCGGTGCCTCGGTGTAGTGCTTGAATTCCATCGTATAGGTCGCCCGGCCCTGCGACATCGAGCGCAGAGTGGTCGAGTAGCCGAACATCTCCGAGAGCGGCACTTCGGCCTTGATGATCTTGCCGCCGCCGCCCGAGATGTCTTCCATGCCCTGGACCATCCCGCGCCGCGACGACAGGTCGCCCATCACGTTGCCGGCGTAGTCTTCGGGTGTCTCGACCTCGCCCGCCATCATCGGCTCGAGGATCACAGGCGAGGCCTTGCGGCAGCCGTCCTTGAAGCCGAACGACGCCGCCATCTTGAACGCATTCTCGTTCGAGTCGACCTCGTGGTACGAGCCGAAGGTGAGCGTGACCTTGACGTCGACGACCGGATAGCCGGCGAGCACGCCGTTCGGCAGCGACTCCTCGACGCCTTTTCTCACGGCGGGGATGAACTCGCGCGGAACGACGCCGCCCTTGATCGCGTCGACGAACTCGAAGCCCTTGCCCGGCGGCTGCGGCTCGAGCTTGAGCACGACGTGGCCGTACTGGCCCTTGCCGCCCGACTGGCGGACGAACTTGCCTTCGACATCCGAGACCGTCTTTCGGATCGTCTCGCGATACGCGACCTGCGGCTTGCCGACATTGGCCTCGACGCCGAACTCACGCTTCATGCGGTCGACGATGATTTCCAGGTGCAGCTCGCCCATGCCGGAGATGATCGTCTGGCCCGATTCCTCGTCGGTCTTCATCCGGAACGACGGATCTTCCTGGGCCAGGCGGCCGAGGGCGATGCCCATCTTTTCCTGGTCGGCCTTGGTCTTGGGCTCGACCGCCTGCGAGATCACGGGCTCGGGGAAGACCATCTTCTCGAGCGTGATGATCGCCGAGGGATCGCACAGCGTCTCGCCGGTCGTCACGTCGCGCAGGCCGACGCAGGCGGCGATGTCGCCGGCCAGGATCTCCTTGATTTCCTCGCGCTGGTTCGCGTGCATCTGCAGGATCCGGCCGATCCGCTCCTTCTTGCCGCGGATCGGGTTGTAGACCGAGTCGCCCGACTTCAGGACGCCCGAATAGACGCGAACGAAGGTCAGCTGGCCGACGTAGGGGTCGGTCATCAGCTTGAAGGCTAGCGCCGAGAACTTCTCATCGTCGGCGGCACGCCGCACGGTCGGCTTGTCGTCGTCGTCGGTGCCGGGCACCGGTGGAACGTCGACTGGCGACGGCATGAAATCGATCACCGCGTCGAGCATGCGTTGCACGCCCTTGTTCTTGAAGGCGCTGCCGCACAGCATCGGATGGATCTCGCCGGCGATCGTGCGGATGCGGATGCCGGCGGTGATCTCGGCCTCGCTCAAGGTGCCGAGCTCGAGGTACTTGTCCATCAGCTCCTCGTTTGCCTCGGCCGCGGTCTCGACCAGCTGCTCGCGCCACTTCTCGGCCTCGGCCAGCAGGTCCGCCGGGATCTCTTCGTAGTTGAACTTCATTCCCTGCGAAGCCTCGTCCCAGAAGATGGCCTTCATCTTGACGAGATCGACGACGCCCTTGAACGTGTCTTCGGCGCCGATCGGCAGGACGATGGGCACCGGATTGGCCTTCAGGCGGTCGATCATCATCTGGCGCACGCGCATGTAGTCGGCGCCGACGCGATCCATCTTGTTGACGAACGCCAGGCGCGGCACCTTGTACTTGTTGGCCTGGCGCCAGACCGTCTCCGACTGCGGCTGCACGCCGCCGACCGAGTCGTAGATCATGACTGCGCCGTCGAGCACGCGCATGCTGCGCTCGACCTCGATCGTGAAGTCGACGTGCCCGGGGGTGTCGATGATGTTGATGCGGTGCTCGGGGAAGTTGAGCTCCATCCCCTTCCAGAAGCACGTCGTGGCCGCCGAGGTGATGGTGATGCCGCGCTCCTGCTCCTGCTCCATCCAATCCATCGTCGCCGTGCCGGTGTGCACCTCGCCCATCTTGTAGTTGACGCCCGTGTAATAGAGGATGCGCTCGGTCGTCGTCGTCTTGCCGGCGTCGATGTGGGCCGAGATACCGATGTTTCGGTAGCGCTCGATCGGGGTCTTGCGGGACATGATCTGTTCCAGTGCGGAGATTCTGTTCGTTGAAGCTGCGACGCCTCCGGATGGCCGAAGGCCGGCGCGAGAAGAGATGCAGAAAGCGTAGCGAGCGGCTGGAGGTTGCGGCGAGGAGCGGAGCCGTACTTCAGTACGGTGAGCACCGCAGTCGCAAGATCCGGCCGCACAGTAGCTTTATGCGTTCCTTCTCAGAAGCGGAAATGCGAGAAAGCCTTGTTCGCTTCGGCCATCCGGTGCACTTCGTCGCGCTTCTTCATGGCGCCGCCGCGACCTTCGACGGCTTCGAGCAGCTCGTTCGCGAGGCGCTGCGCCATCGACTTCTCGCCGCGCTTGCGCGCCGATTCCTTGAGCCAGCGCATCGCCAGCGCGACGCGGCGCACCGGGCGCACTTCAACCGGCACCTGGTAGTTCGCTCCGCCGACGCGGCGCGACTTCACTTCGACCATCGGCTTGATGTTGTTCAAGGCGACGATGAAGATCTCGAGCGGGTCCTTCCCGGACTTCTTCTCGACCTGCTCGAGCGCACCGTAAATGATGCGTTCGGCGACGGCCTTCTTGCCCGACTCCATGATCACGTTCATGAACTTGGAAAGATCGACCGACCCGAACTTCGGATCGGGGAGGATGTCCCGCTTGGGGACTTCGCGACGACGCGGCATGGCACTGTTCCTTTGGCTTCAGTTGGCGCCCTGCTTTCGCGCGGCGCCTCGGGCGGCCACCCGGGCCACCCACTTACTCGGCGGCTCCGCAGAGCCGCCACGAAAACCAAGCCCGGCGCGAGGCCAAGCCTGGACTAAACCCGAGGCCGGCCTTCGGCCGGCTTCTCGACCTGGCGAAGCGCTACGCCTTCTTCGGCCTCTTGGCGCCGTATTTCGAGCGCGATTGCTTGCGATCCTTGACGCCTTGCAGGTCGAGCGAGCCGCGCACGATGTGGTAGCGAACCCCCGGCAGATCCTTGACGCGGCCGCCCCGCACGAGCACGACGCTGTGCTCCTGCAGGTTGTGGCCTTCGCCGCCGATGTACGAAATGATCTCGAATCCGTTCGTCAGCCGCACCTTGGCGACCTTGCGCAGCGCCGAGTTCGGCTTCTTCGGGGTCGTCGTGTAGACGCGGGTGCAGACGCCGCGCCGCTGCGGGCCACCCTGGAGTGCTGGTGACTTCGACTTGACGGTCTCGGTCTCGCGGCCATGGCGGACGAGCTGGTTGATCGTGGGCATTGAGAAACTCGATTCGTTGTGCTGCGCGCGAGCAAAGCGTAAATGCCCGGCGCGGCGCGAAGGTTCCGCGCCGCAGGCCCTTGCGAGGCCGACCGCAGAAAAGCCAATGATTGTATTCCGGCGCCGGGAGACCCGCAAGCCGCCGGGCTCACGCCGCGCCGGCGCGAACCCCTCGGCAGCGCCGCCGGGTCCCGGGCTTACGGCCGAGCCTCATAGATGAGGTTGAACGGCGTCTGGTGGGCACGCCGGAACCGCGTGAAGCCGCCCTGCTCGCAGACCTTCCTGATCCTCGCCTCGCCCGCCTGCGCGCCGAGGCAAAGGCCCACTTCCTGCGAGCGCGACGCGGGCGTGCAGATGAATGTCGAGGCCGAATGGAAGACGCGGCCGACCGGGTTCAGGTTGTCCTCGAGCCGGTCGTTCGCGAAGGGCTCGACGATCAGCCAGGTGCCGTCGGGCGCGAGGCTGCCGCGAACGTGGCTCGCCGCGCCGACCGGGTCGCCCATGTCGTGCAGGCAGTCGAACACGGCGACGAGGTCGTAGCCCGAGCCCGGAAGGCTCTTCGCCGTCGCCACGTCGAAGCTCACACGCGACTGCAGGCCCGCCTGGCGCGCGGCACCGCGCGCGTGCGCTATCGAAGGGCTCGTGGTAGTCGAAACCGGTGAACTGCGACTCGGGATGCGCCTCGGCCATGATCAGCGTCGAGGCGCCGTGGCCGCAGCCGACGTCGGCGACTTTCGCGCCGGCGCGTAGCTGGTTGTCGACGCCGTCGAGCGCGGGCAGCCACTGGCTGACCAGATTGGCGACGTAGCCGGGCCGGAAGAACCGCTCGGTCCCGTGGAACAGAGCCGCGTCGTGCTCGTGCCAGTCGAGGCCGAGGCCGGTCCGCATCGCCTTTGCGATCTTCGGGATCGCCTTCCACTGCGCCGCGGCAACCTGGAACGCGCCGGGGATGAACGCCGGGCTGCCTTCCTCGGCGAGCGCGAAGGCCTGCTCCTCCGTCATGCTGAAGCGCTCGCCTGCGGCGTCGTACTCGACGTAGCCGCTCGCCGCCTGCGCCGCAGCCATTCGCGCAGGCAGCGCGGGTCGGTCTCGATGACGCCGGCAAGCTCGTCGACCGTCGCCGGCCCTTTGGCCAGCGCCTTGTACAGCCCGAGCTGATCGCCGACGACGATCGTCGCCGCGTGCATCACCGCGCCGAAATCGCCGACGAAGCGACCCATGAACGCATTCAGCTTGGCTTCGTCCAGTGCCATGACCTTCTCCTTTGCGATGCGCCCGAGCGGCGCTCGGGCGCTGCGACTCGCCGCAGCGGATCATCCACGCCAGGCCGCGCTGGTCAAATACGCAGCAATACGTACGAACCGCCTTCCTGCGCTTGCCGGCGCGCGCTCGCTCGGGCGATGATCGGCTTTTCTACGCCTCGCCTCTCGACACCGATGCCCTGCGCCCGCTGCGACGCCGACAACCCGACCGGGGCCCGGTTTTGCAGCGCCTGCGGCGCAAGCCTCGAGCACGCTTGCGCGCACTGCGGCGCATCCCTGCTGGACGGTCAGCGCTTCTGCAACGCTTGCGGCCACGATCTCGGCGTGAGCGCTGCGCCGGCGATCGACGAAGGCGAACGGCGCAACGCGACCGTGATGTTCTCCGACCTCTCGGGTTACACGGCCTTGAACGAAGCGTCGGACCCGGAAGACGTCGAAGCCATCATGGGCCGGATCAAGGCCGAGGCGACGATCGTGATCGAGCGCCACGGCGGCACCGTGAACCAGTTCGTCGGCGACGAGATCATGGCGTTGTTCGGCGTTCCGCTGGCACACCGCGACGATCCGCGCCGCGCGGTCGCGGCCGCGATCGAGCTGCACGACGCGGTGCGCCGGCTGGTCGCCGGCGTCGAGGCGCCGCCGGCGCGCGAGCTGCGCATGCACACCGGCATCAACACCGGCCTGGTCGTCGCGCGCCGTTCCGACGCACGCGCCGGCGACTACGCGCTCACCGGCGACGCCGTGAACATCGCCGCTCGCCTGCGCAGCCTGGCCGAGCCGGGCGAGGTGCTCGTCAGCGCCGAGACGTGGCAGCAGGTGTCCGACCACTTCGAAGCCGAGACCGGAGCGCCGGTCGAGGTCAAGGGCAAGGAGCGGCCCCTGTCGCCGTACCTCATCCGCGGCGCACGCGCGGCGCCGGCACCGGGCGGCGGCTCGCTGGTCGGCCGCGACGAGGAGCTGCGCGACTTCGCCGCGCTCGGCGCGGCCTGCGTCGAACGCAAGCGCAGCCGTGTCGTCGTCGTCCGTGGCGATCCAGGAGTCGGCAAGTCGCGCCTCGTCGCCGAGTTCGCGACCGCGGCGCAGGCGCTCGGCTTTTCCTGCCACTGCGCGGCGGTGCTCGACTTCGGCGCGCAGACCGGCCGCGACGCGGTGCGCAGCCTGGCGCGCAGCCTTCTCGGCGTCGCGACCACGGCCGAGGAGACGGAACGCCGGGCAGCGATCGAGAGCGCCGGAGCGGCCCGGCCGGACGCTGCCGACCGCCGGTTGTTCCTCTACGACTTGCTCGACGTGACGCCGCCACCCGAGTTGCGCGCGCTCGCCGCGGCGATGAGCACGGCCGCCCGCGAGCAGGGCTCGCTGCAGGCGGTGTGCGACCTGGCGGCGGGCATCGGCACAACCGCGCCGTTGCTCCTGGTCGTCGAGGATATCCACTGGGCCGACGCATGGACGCTCGAGCGCCTCGCCGCGCTGGCGTTGCTCGCCGCGAAGCATCCGTTGCTGCTCGTGATGACGACGCGCTTCGCCGGCGACCCGACTGCCGCAGCGTGGCGCACCGTCCTGCACGGCGCGCCGCTGATCGGCATCGACCTGGCGCCGCTGGGTGCCGACGATGCCAGCCGGTTGGCGACGCAGGCGGCGGCGTCGCTGCCGCCGGCGCTCATCGCCAGCTGCGTCGAGCGCGCCGAGGGCAACCCGCTCTTTCTCCTGCAGCTGCTCCTCAATGCCGGGGAGACGGCGCAGTCGAGTCTCCCCGGGTCGATCCAGGCGCTCGTCCACGCGCGCATGGATCGACTCGCGGGCGAAGACAAGGTCGCGCTGCAGGCCGCCGCCGTCCTCGGCCAGCGCTACACGGCCGAGGCGCTGCGCCATCTGCTCGACAACCCGGGCTACGACGGTCGGCTGCTGGTCGAGAACTTCCTGGTTCGTGCCGACGGCAGCGAATTCATGTTCTGCCACGCGCTGATCCGCGACGGCGCCTACGAGTCGCTCCTGCACAAGCGACGCCGCCTGCTGCACGCGCGCGCCGCCGAATGGTTCGAACCGCGCGACCTGGTGCTCGCCGCCGAACACTTCGACCGCGCAGAGGATCCGCGCGCGGCCGAGGCCTACCTCGCCGCCGGCAATTCAGTCGCCGCGCAGTTCCGCCACGCGGCCGCGCTCGCGTTGATCGAGCGCGGTCTACGCCTCGCCGCCGCGCACGAGGTCCGCTTCGCCCTGCTCATGGCGCGCGGGCGCTTGATGGTCGAGCTGGGGCGCTCCGGCGACGCGATCGAAGCGTGTCGTGCGGCCCTCGAAGTGGCGG
>DATMGW010000538.1:0-20211 GCA_035555295.1 Caldimonas sp. | reverse complement strand
CCTGGACCGCGCGGAAGAAGACGAGGGCGCCGATGTGCTGCGAGAGCGCGCAGCCGACCGACGCCAGCGTGAACACCGCCAGACCCGACAGCACGACCGGCCGGCGGCCGAAACTGTCCGACAAGGCGCCATGGAAGAGATTCATGACCGCGAAGCCAAACAGGTAGGCCGACAGCGTCTGCTGCATCTCGACCGGCGACGCGCCGATCGCCCTGGCGATGCCGGTGAAGGCCGGCAGGTAGGTGTCGATCGAGAACGGCCCCAGCATGCCGAGGCAGGCGAGCAGCACGGCCAGGGCCCACTTGGGTGCCTGCCAGAGAGTCTTGGCGTCCGGATTCATGGCCAGCCGACGAGTGTAGTCAGCGGCGTTTCGCCGCCCCGGCGCTGACCATGACGACGAAAAGTGTGAAGCGAGCCGATAGGCCGGATTCTGTGCAGCGCGCCCGCCTTGCAGCGCGCGCGCCGTGGCCGCCATTCCTCTGGGCCGGGCATCGCTGCCCGGCTCGGTGCTACCTACCCGCCGGCTCGTGCGGAGCCACACTTCCAGGCGGGGGCCGAAGCCCTCGCCCACGCCGGCCTATTTGGTATTGCTGCGCGTAGAGATTGCCCGTTTCACCCGGCGCGCTCGCCTTGCGGCGGTCGCGCCGACTCGTCTCTGTTGCTCTGATCCTCACCTCGCGGTGGACAGCCGTTAGCTGCTACGCCGCCCTGTGCAGTCCGGACCTTCCTCCAGCGCCGCCCGAAGGCGGCGCCGGCGGCAGCCTGGCCCGCTTCACGGAACGGATTATCGGTGACCGTTTCACCGGCGCGACACTTCGACGATGCAACGCGCAGGGCGGGCCGGGCCGAGGCGCGAGTGGGTAGAATGCGCGTTTGCGGGGCCATGAGCACCGCGCTCGCTCGCGTCAACCGATCTCGCAGTTGCCGCGTTGTCATGCGAAGTCTCGCCCCTTCCGCATGCCGAGGCTTCATGTTGGCCCATTCCCCATTTGAAACCGTTGAGGAGATATCGATGAAGACCAAACTCGCTCTGAGCGCCGTCGTTGCGGCGATCGCCGTGTTCTCGCAAGGCGCCTTCGCGCAAGCTTCGTCGCCGACCCGCGCCGAAGTGAAGGCCGAAACCAAGGCTGCTGAAAAGGCGGGCAAGCTGACTCCGGCCGGCGAAGGCACGATCGCCCCGGCGCCGGGCAAGGCGTCGGACAAGACGCGCGCCGAGCGCAAGGCCACCACCGTGGCTGACCGCAAGGCCGGCAAGCTGGCCCCCGCCGGTGAAGCGGCGGACATGAAGGCCCCTCAGCCTGCCTCGGGCGCGACGATGACGCGCGCCGAGCGCAAGGCCCAAGCCCAGGCGGACCGCAAGGCCGGCAAGCTGGCGCCCGCCGGCGACAAGGCGGACCAGAAGTAAGAAGCATCGCGCCGAGCCCGGCGCGACGCGAAGAAAAGGCGATCCTTAGGGATCGCCTTCTTCTTTCCGGCTCAGCGTTGATCGCCCGAGCCGCCTTGCAGCAGGGCCCAGCCGATCGATTCGCCGGCACACAGCGGCTTCAGGTCGGCGTCGCCGAACGGCAGGCGTTCGGGAACCGTCCAGGCGCGCCGCTCCAGGGTGATCGTCCCGGCGTTTTGCGGCAGGCCGTAGAACGCCGAGCCGTTGCGGCTGGCGAAGGCCTCGAGCTTGTCGAGCGCGCCGGCGGCATCGAAGGCGGTGGCGTACAGCTCGAGCGCATGGAGCGCGGTATAGCAACCGGCGCAGCCGCTCGCGTGCTCCTTCAGCGCTGCCGCGTGCGGCGCACTGTCGGTGCCGAGGAAGAAACGCCCGGCACCCGAGGTCGCGGCGCGCAGGAGCGCCTGGCGATGCTCCTCGCGCTTGAGGATGGGCAGGCAGTACCAGTGCGGGCGCAGACCGCCGGCGAAGATCGCATTGCGGTTGAAGAGCAGGTGATGCGCGGTGATCGTCGCGCCCGTCTTCGCTCCGGCGTCGGCGACGAACTGCGCGCCCTCCTTCGTCGTGATGTGCTCGAGCACGATCCTCAGCCCCGGGAAATCGCGGCGCAAAGGGATCAGGTGCCGATCGATGAAGACGGCTTCGCGATCGAAGACGTCGACCTGCGGATCCGTGACCTCGCCGTGCACGAGCAAGGCGATGCCTTCGCGCTCGGCGGCTTCGAGCACCGCGTGGACCTTGCGCAGATCGGTGACGCCGGCATCGCTGTTCGTCGTCGCGCCCGCCGGGTACAGCTTCACGGCGATGATGCCGGCTTCACGGGCCCGTCGCATCTCGCCGGGTGCTGTCGAATCGGTGAGGTAGAGCGTCATCAACGGCTCGAACGCCGTTCCCGCGGGAACGGCGGCGACGATCCGCTCGCGATAGGCAAGCGCCTGCTCGACGCGAACGATCGGCGGCCGCAGGTTCGGCATGATGATCGCTCGCGCGAACTGGCGCGCGCTGTGCGGGACGACGACGCGAAGCGCCGCGCCATCGCGCACGTGCAGGTGCCAGTCGTCGGGGCGGGCGATCGTGACTCGATCGGGCATGCGCGGATTGTCCCATCCGCGGCGCGGCGACGCGGGGTCAGCGGCGCTGCGGCCCGAGGCCGCGCATGACTGCGGCCGTGCGTGTCTCCACTCCCAGCTTTTCGTAGATGCGCTGCAGGTGCTTCTGGACGGTGCGATGGCTGCAGCCGAGGATGGCGCCGATGTCGCGGTCGGTCTTGCCGGCGGCCAGCCAGCGGTGCACCTCGCGCTCCCGGGAGGTGAGCACGTCCGCCACCGGACCTGTCTCGCCCGGCGAGGCGATCTCGTTCGCGCGCAGGCCGCGATAAAGACGCGACAGGACCGGCCCGACGCGATCGAGCAGCTCGCATTCGCGGTCGGCGAAATCGCGGCGCTTGCGATTGAGGACAAAGCTGACGAGCACGCTCTCGTCGACGAGGATCGGCAGGGCAACGACGTGATCGATGCCGATGCGGCGGTAGTACTCGTTGTAGAGCGCGCCGTCGCGAAAGCGGCCGAACGGCATCGAGTCGCTGATCCGGTGCGCGCCGCTTCCGCGCTCGACGGCGTGGAAGCGCACCAACGGATGCTGGGCGAAGAACCGGTCGAAGCAGGCGCGGTCCTCTGCGCTCAGCTGCGCGTCGGGAAAGCCGACGACCTCGCGGCGCCCGGTCTTCAGGTGGCAGATCGACAGCGTCGTCAGCTCGCTCGCCACCAGCGACGGCAACTGGCGCACGCCGGCACGGGCGAAGGCAGCCGCATCGTCGGCCTGCTCGGCCACGCTGCCGAGCATCGCCAGGCCCTGTTGCAAGTCCGACCGCCTGAGCATTTGCTCTTTCCCTGTTCGATGCGACCCTGTCGTCGCCGTCAACCCGGAGGATACGCAGGACTGCGCATTCCGCAACGCGCCGGCAAGGTTGCAACCTACGCCGGCGGTCGCCGCCGCGCAAGGAGAATCCGCATGACCCCGCCGCGGCCCTTTCGAAGCCACCGGGCCCGGCAAGCCTGAGCCTCGGGGCAGGGCTTAATGCTGCAGGATCTTCGAGAGGAAGTCCTTCGCCCGGGGCGTGCGCGCGTCCGGGTCGCCGAAGAACTCGTCGCGGGTGCAGTCCTCGACGATCTTGCCGACGTCCATGAAGATGACGCGGTGGGCGACCTTGCGGGCAAAGCCCATCTCGTGGGTGACGACCATCATCGTCATGCCTTCCTTGGCGAGCAGAACCATCACGTCGAGCACTTCGCCGACCATCTCCGGGTCGAGCGCCGAGGTCGGCTCGTCGAAGAGCATGACGATCGGGTCCATGCTGAGGGCGCGCGCGATCGCGACGCGCTGCTGCTGGCCGCCCGACAGCTGGCCCGGGAACTTGTCCTTGTGCGCCATCAGGCCGACCCGGTCGAGCATCTTCAGGCCGCGCGTCAGGGCGTCGTCGTTCGAGCGGTTGAGCACCTTGATCTGCGCCAGCGTCAGGTTCTCGGTCACCGTCAGATGCGGGAAGAGCTCGAAGTGCTGGAACACCATGCCGACGCGCGAACGCAGCTTCGGCAGATTCGTCTTCGGGTCGGCGATCGAGACGCCGTCGACGACGATGTCGCCCTTCTGGAACGGCTCGAGCGCGTTCACCGTCTTGATCAGCGTCGACTTGCCCGAGCCCGACGGCCCGCAGACGACGACGACCTCGCCCTTCTGGATCGAGGTCGTGCAATCGGTCAGCACCTGGAAGCTGCCGTACCACTTCGAGACGTTCTTGATGTCGATCATGTTGCGGCTACCGATCAGCGAATGATGGCGATCTTCTTCTGCAGCTGGCGCACGAGCATCGACAGCGAGAAGCAGATGACGAAGTAGACGACGGCGGCGACCAGGTAGGTCTCGACCGGCCGGTTGAAGTTCTTGCCCGCCACCTCGAAGCCCTTGAGCAGGTCGTAGGCGCCGATCGCATAGACCAGCGACGTGTCCTGGAACAGGATGATCGTCTGCGTCAGCAGCACCGGCAGCATGTTGCGGAAAGCCTGCGGCAGGACGATCAGCTTCATGCACTGCGCGTAGCTCATGCCGACCGCGTAGCCGGCGTAGACCTGCCCCTTGGAGACCGACTGGATCCCGGCGCGCATGATCTCCGAGTAGTACGCTGCCTCGAACACCGTGAACGTGATCAGCGAAGCGATCTCGGAGCGGTAGCGCGTGCCCAGGCCGCCGGGGATCGCCTGGTAGAACGACCCCGGGATGAGGAGGAAGAACCACAGGATCACCATCACCAGCGGAATCGAGCGCAGCGTGTTGACGTATGCCGCCGCGGGGTTGACGAGCCAGGGCTTGCCCGACAAGCGCATCAGGGCGAGGATCGTGCCGATCGCGATGCCGCCGAGCATCGCGACGATCGTGAGCTCGACCGAGAAGATCAGTCCCTTGAGGATGAAGCTCTGGACGAGCTGCCAGTTGAAGAATCCGAAGTCGAGGTGCATCACTTGCCCCCGATCATTCCGGGCACCTGGACCCTGGCTTCGATGAAGTGCGCGACCCGGTTCACGGCGAAGGCGGAGACGAAGTACAGCACCGTCACGGCGAAATAGATCTCGACGCCGCGCGAGGTCTCCTCCTGCGCCTGCATCGCGAACATCGTCAGCTCGGCGATGCTCACCGCGAACGCCACCGAGGTGTTCTTGATGATGTTCATCGACTCGCTGGTGAGCGGCGGGATGATGATCCGGTAGGCCATCGGCAGCAGGACGTAGCGATAGGTCTGCGGCAGCGTCAGGCCGATCGCCAGCCCGGCGTAGCGCTGGCCCTTCGGAAGCGACTGGATGCCGGCGCGTACCTGCTCGGAGATGCGCGCCGAAGTGAAGAAGCCGATCGCGAAGACGACGAGCACGAAGCTGGGCACGGCGCGCAACGACAGGAAGATCGACGGGATGACGTGGTACCAGAGGAAGATCTGCACCAGCAGCGGGATGTTGCGGAACAGTTCGGTCCAGGCGTTGCCGATCCAGACCAGCGCCTTGCTGGGTGTCGTGCGCAGGATGCCCATCAGCGAGCCGACGAGCAGGGCGACGATCAGCGAGAGCGCAGCGACCGAAAGGGTCCAGCCCCAGGCCGTCATCATCCAGTGCAGGTAGGTCTCGCCGCCGCCGGTGTCGCGAAGGAAGAAACTCCAGTCACCCATCCCGAGTGCTCGCTCCGGTTGTGGCCGACTCCAAGCGCGGCCGACCATGAAAAAAGCGCGGCGCGAAAGGCTCCGCGCCGCGCTTGGCCGACTTTAAGCAAGCTTCACGCCGCCGGGCGCTAGGGCTTACCTGAGTCGCCCGGACCCGTCCGGGCCGGCCGGTCAGGGCTGGGTGTACTCCTCGAGCGGCTTGTCGCTCGGGTTCGCCCAGGCCGCTTTCGTGGCCTCGCTCGCCGGCAGCCCGACCTTGGTGTTGGCAGGCGGAATGGGCTGCATGAACCACTTGTCGTAGAGCTTGGCGACCTCGCCGCTCTTGGCCATGGCGCGGACGCTGTCGTCGACCGCCTTCTTGAAGGCCGGGTCGTCCTTGCGATACATGATCGCGATCGGCTCGACGCTGAGCGCCTCGCCGACGATCTTGAAGTCGGCAGGGTTCTTCGCCTTCGAGATCAGGCCGGCGAGGATCTGGCCGTCCATGACGAAGGCGTCGGCGCGGCCCGATTCGAGGAGCAGGAAGCTGTCGGAGTGGTCCTTGCCGTTCAGCTCCTTGAAGTCCATGCCCTGGGCACGCTTGTTCTTGCGCAGCAGCTGCACCGAGGTCGTTCCGGTCGTCGTCGCGACGGTCTTGCCGTTGAGGTCGGCGATTCCCTTGATGCCCGAGTTCGCCTTGACGGCGATGTGCACTTCCTCGACGTAGAGCGCCGGCGCGAAGGAGACGTCTTTTTGCCGCGTCGCGTTGTTGGTCGTCGAACCGCACTCGAGATCGACGGTGCCGTTCTGCACCAGCGGGATGCGGTTCTGCGACGTCACCGGCTGGTACTTGGTCTCGAGCTTGGCCATGCCCAGATGCTTCTGGATGTCGGCGATGATGTGGGCGCAGACGTCGTAGTGAAAGCCCGCGTACTTGCCGTCGCCGAGGGTGAAGGCGAGCGCCCCCGACGATTCGCGGACGCCTTCGGTGATCGAGCCGCTGTCCTTGATCTTCTTCAGCGTGTCTTCGGCGCGGGCCGCGCCGCTGACGGCCAGCGCGCACGCGAGCAACGCGGCGCCGGCAAGGGTCGATTTCTTCATGGGATCTCCTGGAGGTGAAAGGTATCGCGAGCGGACCGGGAATCGCAGCCGCCGAGGTAAACGCCGCAACAACGAAATTCTAGGCATCGCGGCTGACCGGCCGCCGCGTGTTTGCCCCAAAAACAAGGGTTTTGCCGGAGGCACTTCGCAACCTTCATGCCACGACCGGACCTCACGTGACCGCCTCTTCGGCGCCGCTCTGCTGCAAGCGCCACATCTCGGCGTAGCGGCCTTCACGCGCCACCAGCTCCGCGTGCGTGCCGCGCTCGAGGATGCGGCCTTCTTCCATGACGAGAATCTGGTGCGCATCGACGACGGTCGAGAGGCGGTGCGCGATGACGAGCGCGGTGCGGTTCCTCGCCGCGTTCTGCAGCTCGGCCTGGATCGCCCGCTCGTTGGCCGAATCGAGCGCCGACGTCGCCTCGTCGAAGATCATGATCGGCGGATTCTTGAGTAGCGTGCGGGCGATCGCGACGCGCTGCTTCTCGCCGCCGGAAAGCTTCAGGCCGCGCTCGCCGACCATCGTGTCATAGCCTTTGGGCGTCGAGGCGATGAAGGCGTGGATGTGCGCCGAGCGCGCCGCGGCCTCGACCTCGCCACGCCCGGCCCCGGTGCGGCCATAGGCGATGTTGTATTCGACCGTGTCGTTGAAGAGCACGGTGTCCTGCGGCACGATGCCGATCGCCTCGCGCAGGCTTTTCTGCGTCACGCTGCGGATGTCCTGCCCGTCGACCGAGATGCGACCGGCGTCGACGTCGTAGAAGCGGAACATCAGCCGGGCCAGCGTGCTCTTGCCCGAGCCCGACGGGCCGACCACGGCGACCGTCTTGCCGGCCGGGATGTCGAAGCTCACGCCGTGCAGGATCTCGCGGTCGGCGTCGTAGCCGAAGCGCACGTTCTCGAAGCGCACCGAGCCGCAAGGCGAGCCGGGTCCACCGCCGCGCGTCACCAGCGGCGGCGCCCCGGGCGCGTCGGCGATCTCGCGGTTCTGGCCGAGCAGCGAGAACATCTTCTCCATGTCGATCATCGACTGCTTGATCTCGCGGTAGATGACGCCGAGGAAGTTGAGCGGGATGTAGAGCTGGATCATCAGCGCGTTGACGAGCACCAGGTCGCCGAGCGTCATCGTCCCGGCGACCACGCCGACGGTCGCGCGCCAGACAAGCAGCGTCACCGCCGTCGCGATGATCAGGCTCTGCCCGAGGTTGAGGAGCGAGAGCGACTTCTGCGACTTGACCGACGCCTTCTCGAGGCCCCGAAGGTTGTCGTCGTAGCGCGCCTGCTCGAAGGGCTCGTTGGAGAAGTACTTGACCGTCTCGTAGTTGAGCAGGGCATCGAGCGCCTTCGTGTTCGCTTTCGAGTCCTGCTCGTTCATGGCGCGGCGAAAGACCGTGCGCCACTCTGTCACCGTCACCGTGAAGCCGATATAGATGAGCAGCGCGCTGAAGGTGATCGCCGCGAACCAGCCGTCGAACTTCGCCGAGAGCAGCACGATGACCATCGTGATCTCGACCAGCGTCGGCAGGATGTTGTAGATCGTGTAATTGAGCAGCGACTGGATCGAGCGCGAGCCGCGCTCGATGTCGCGCGAGACGCCACCGGTCTGGCGCTCGAGATGGAAGCGCAGGCTGAGCTGCAGCAGGTGCTCGAAGGCCTCGAGCGAGACGCGGCGCGCGATCCGCGCCGCGACCGGGTAGAACAGGAACTCGCGCAGCTCGGTGAACAGCGTGATCGACAGCCGCAAGGCACCGTAGCCGACGAGGATCGCCACCGGAACGACGAGGACGGCGCGCGGATCGCCGGGCTTGAGCGACAGCGCGTCGACGAGGTGCTTGAGCAGCAGCGGCACACCGATGTTGGCGAGCTTCGCGGCGACCAGGCAGGCGAGCGCAACGAGGACGCGCCAGCGCCACTGCCAGACGTAGGGCAACAGCTTGCCGAGCGTCTTCCAGTCGGATTTCACCGCCGCCCCGCGGCCGCCGAGGGCGGCAGGCGCCTCGGGCGGCGAAGAAAGGGTTGCACGGCGCATGAGATCCAGAGTCCGTTCGAGAGGTTTGGTGAAAGAATCGGCGGCCGCGACTGCGCCCTACCGCAATATGCCCGAGAACGAAAACGCGCCCGACATCTCGTCGATCGCTCCGCTGACCCTGCCGAACGACCGCCAGCTCGTCATGCGCGTCATGCCGATGCCGGCCGACGCCAACGGCAACGGCGACATCTTCGGTGGCTGGATCATGGCCCAAGTCGACCTCGCCGGCGCCGTCCTTCCGGCCAGGATCGCCAAAGGGCGCCTGGCCACCGTCGCCGTCAACCAGTTCGTCTTCAAGCAGCCGGTCTCGATGGGCGACCTGCTCAGCTTCTACGCCAAGGTCGAGCGGATCGGCCGCACTTCGGTGACCGTCAACGTCGAGGTCTACGCCGAGCGCAACCCCGCCAACCTGCACGTCGTCAAGGTGACCGAGGCCAACCTGACGTACGTGGCGATCGATCACTCCGGCCGGCCGCGGCCGATTCCGGTGAGCTGAGCGGATCAGTCGACGAAGAAATCGGGGACGAAGTCCTTCGTCCCCGACCTGACGCTGTAGCGCTCGAGGTCGGTGACGCCGTGCTCGGCGAGCAGCGTGTCGTCGATGTAGAAGTTCCCGCTCGTCGTCTTCGCGTCGCTGGTCAGGATCAGGTACGCCGCATCGGCAAGGATCTCGGGCGTGCGGCAGCGATCGATGTCGACGCCCGGGATCATCTGCAGCGCCGCGGTTGCGATCGCCGTGCGCGGCCACAGGCTGTTGACGGCGATGCCGAGCGGGCGGAACTCGCCGGCGTGGCCGAGCGTGCACATGCTCATCCCGTACTTGGCCATCGTGTAGGCCGTGTGCTGCGCGAACCAGTGCTCGCGCATCGACAGCGGCGGCGACATGCTGAGCACGTGCGGATTGCGGCCCGCCCTGGCGGCCGCCGCCAGCTGTGGCAGGCACGCCTGCGTGCAGAGATAGGTGCCGCGCACGTTGACGCCGAACATCAGGTCGAAGCGCTTCATCGGCGTCGCCGACGTCGGCGTCAGGCTGATCGCGCTCGCGTTGTTGACGAGGATGTCGATGCCGCCGAAGCGCGCGACCGCCGCCGCCACCGCCGCCTGCACGCTCGCCTCCTCGCGAATGTCGCATTGCACGGCGAGCGCCTTGCCGCCGGCGGCCTCGATCTCCGCGGCAGCGCTGTGGATCGTTCCCGGCAGCTTCGGATTCGCCTCGGCCGTCTTCGCCGCAACGACGATCTGCGCGCCGTCGCGTGCCGCGCGCTTGGCGATCGCCAGGCCGATGCCGCGCGACGCGCCGGTGATGAACAAGGTCTTGCCCGCCAGATCCATCGCGTCTCCCTCCGGTCCCGTTCGGGGACTCTTGCGTGGCAGTGTGCCGCAAGCCCCGCTGCGGCGAAAGTCCACCGGTCAGCCGCGCGCCATCCGCAAGCCTGTGAACGACTCCCGCGCCGACGGGTTCAGAGCTTCCTTTGCGCGACGTGCAGGGCGAGCGCCTCGCCGCACGCACGATAGACCGGCTCGCCGGGATGAAAGCCGTCGCTTGCCATCGTCTCGACGCTCAGCTCGAGCTCGATCGTCGCGTGCGAGACGTCGCCGCGCGTCGCCGCCCAGCGCGCCAGCGCGTCGTCGTGGCGGCGCGCGTCGGCGCCGAGCACGCGGCGCAAGGGTTCGGGCAGGAGCGGGAACTGATGCATCGGCGGCAACGGCGCGAAGACGACGTGGCGCGCCAGCCCGCGCTCGAGCAGCCAGTCGGCGAGCGCGGCACGATGCGCGACGGCACGGCGCGCCGGGATCTGGTCGACGACGTCGTTGACGCCGCTGATGACGACGGCGACGTCGACCGCAGGCGGCGGATCGGCGGCGAGCAGCGCGTGCACGCCGCGCGTCGTCAGGCCGGACTTGGCACTGAGGCGCCAGGCGATCGGTCCCGCGCGATGGCGTTCCAGCGTGCGCACGAAGTGCCCGACGACGGCGCGATCCTGGTGTTCGACGCCGACGCCGGCAGCCGACGAATCGCCGGCGACGAGAACGCGAAAGACGCTGCCCTCGCCGGCGCCGGCCCGGCCTTCGCGCGCGCCGGCGGCCTCGGGCAGCACGGGCGCGCGCCGCCGCGTCCGGATCGCCTGGACGACGAGCAGAGGCGCCAGCGCCAGCTTGATCGCGAGCGATCCCGCGGCGTGTGCGAGACCCGCCTCGCCCACGACCGGACGAGCGACCGCGCCGCTGTCAGAACTTCGAGAAATCGGGCTTGCGCTTCTGGAAGAAGGCACTGAAGGCTTCCTTCGCTTCGGGGCTTTGCAGCCGCGCGGCGAAGACGCCGCCTTCGATACCGATCGTCTCGAGCGCCGCCGCGCTGCGGGCGCGGCGCATCAAGCGCTTGGTCTCGCGTACCGCGCCGGGCGGCAGGCCATTGAAGCGCTCGGCGATGCGCCGCGCGTGCGGCGCCACCTCGGCCGCCGGCAACACGGCGTTGGCGATGCCGCACTCGACGGCGTCGGCACCCGTGAACGGGTCGCCGAGCAGGAGCTTCTCGGCGGCGCGCGCGTTGCCCATCAGTTGCGGGACGATCAGGCTCGACGCGAACTCGGGAACGAGCCCGAGGCTCACGAACGGCATCGCCAGGCGCGCCTCGTCGCTGACGTAGACGAAATCGCAATGCAGCAGCATCGTCGTGCCGATGCCGATCGCCGCGCCCGTCACCGCCGCGACGACCGGCTTGTCGCAGCCCATCAGCGCGCGCATGAAGACGAACGCGGGCGACTCGCTCGACCCGACCGGGCGCTGCATGAAGTCCTCGATGTCGTTGCCCGAAGTGAAGATGCCCGGCTGGCCCGTGATCAGCACGGCGCGCACCGCGTCGTCGGCCTTCGCCGCGTCGAGCGCTTCGGCCATCTGCGCGTACATCGCCTGCGTGATCGCGTTCTTCTTCTCGGGACGCGCGATCTCGATCGTCGCGACGCCGTTCAGGGTTGCGGTCCGGATGCTCATCTCGTCTCCTTGGCGAGTTGGAATTCGTTCAGCCAGGACTGGGCCCTGGCCCACAGCGTCGATTCGAAGCTGTCGCGAAAGAAGCCGAAGTGGCCGATCCGGCGCACCGCGAGGTCGGCGGGCGAGACCCGCTCGACGCGCCGCGGCGCGTTCGCGTAGCAGTCGACGAGGACGCGGATGCCGCGCTCGGTCATCATCTCGTCGTCGCCGATCGAGACGGCGACGAGCGGAAAGCGCACCGACTCGAACTGCTCGCGAACGATCCGGCCTTCGGCGCCGACGTGATAGCGCGGGTTGAGGCACCAGCGTCGCCACTGCAGGACGACGCCGCGCGGCAGGTCGCCGACCATCTTCCAGCGGGCGCCGGGAAAGTAGCCGAATAGCGCGGTCGCGAGCGGCACGACCGCATACCAGAAGGTGAGGGCGCTGCGCTTCAGGCGCGGCGCCGTATCGCGCCAGTAGCCGCTGCCGCCGGCGATCGAGACCAGGCCGTCGATGCGGTCGCGCCGTTCGAGCATTCCCGGCAGCTGCGCGCCGAGGCTGTGCCCGACGACGTAGAAAGGAACGTCCGGCGCGCGCTCGGAAAGAGCGTCGATCGCCGCGTCGAAGTCGCGCGCCCAGCTGTAGAGGTCGGCGTCAAAACCGCGCAGCGGAGCGCTGCGCGAATCGCCGATGCCGCGATAGTCGAAGCTCGCGACGAGGTAGCCCTGGCGCGCCAGCCACTCGGCGAACGGCCGGTAGAACGCCTGGCGCACGCCCATCGCCGCGCCGACGAGCACCGCAGCCGCGGGAGGCGTGCCTGCCGGCGGCGCGTAGAAGCGCATCTCGATCGCCGCGCCGCGGTCGACCTCGACATGGAGCGATACGGCGGCGTCGCGAGCGGCGCCGTCGGGCTTCGGCGGCGCGGCGGACGTCATCGCACGGCCGGCGCTTCCAGCACCGTCACATCCGCTCGAAGATGCCGGCCGCACCCTGGCCGGTGCCGACGCACATCGTCACCATCCCGTACTTCAGGTTGTGGCGGCGCAGCGCGTGGATCACGGTCGCCGAGCGGATCGCGCCGGTGGCGCCGAGCGGATGGCCCAGGGCGATCGCGCCGCCCATCGGGTTCACCTTGGCGGCGTCGAGGCCGACGCTGTTGATCACGGCGAGCGATTGCGCGGCGAACGCTTCGTTGAGCTCGATCCAGCCGATGGCGTCGATCTTCAGGCCGGCGTAGCGCAGCGCCGCCGGGATCGCCTCGATCGGGCCGATGCCCATGATCTCGGGCGGAACGCCGCGCGCCGCGAAGCTGACGAAGCGCGCCAGCGGTGTCAGGCCGAACTCCCTGACCGCCTTCTCGCTCGCGAGGATCAGCGCGCCGGCGCCGTCGCTCGTCTGCGAGCTGTTGCCGGCCGTGACCGAGCCCCTGGCCGCAAAGACGGGCTTGAGCCTGGCGAGGCCTTCGAGCGAGGTGTCGGGGCGGGGGCCTTCGTCGAGGCTGACGGTGCGTGTCCTCGTCCCCTGCTCGCCTGCCGAGCTGTCGAGGTTCGGGAACCGGTCGATCACGTCGATCGGTGTCATCTCGTCGCCGAACTCGCCGGCGGCCTGCGCCTTCAGCGCACGCAGGTGCGATTCGAGGGCGAAAGCGTCCTGCGCCTCGCGGCTCACCTTCCACTGCGCCGCGACCTTTTCGGCGGTGAGGCCCATGCCGTAGGCGATGCCGATGTTCTCGTCGCGCGCGAACACTTCGGGGTTGAACGAAGGCTTGTTGCCGCCCATCGGCACCAGGCTCATCGATTCGGCGCCGCCGGCGATCAGCACGTCGGCCTCGCCGACGCGGATCCGGTCGGCCGCCATCTGCACGGCCGTGAGGCCGGAGGCACAGAAGCGGTTCACCGTCACGCCACCGACCGGCTTGGGGAATCCGGCGAGGGCGACCGCGATCCGCGCCATGTTCATCCCCTGCTCGCCCTCGGGGAACGAGCAGCCGACGATCGCATCCTCGAGCGCCGCCGGGTCGAGCGTCGGCACCTGCTTCATCGCGCTCCTGATCGCCGCGATGAGCAGGTCGTCGGGCCGCGTGTTGCGGAAATAGCCGCGCCCCGACCGGCCGATCGGCGTACGCGTCGCGGCGACGATGTAGGCGTCCTGCACTTGCTTGCTCATCGCGTCGTCCCCTTCAGTTGCGCACGGGCTTGCCCGTCTGCAGCATGCCCATGATCCGTTCCTGCGTCTTCGGGTCGTCGAGCAACGCGCAGAAGTGCTTGCGCTCGAGCGCCATCAGGTACTCCTCGTTGACCAGCGAGCCGGCGTCGACATCGCCGCCGCAGACGACGTCGGCGATCAGCGCCGAGATCGCGAAGTCGTGCGCGCTGATGAAGCCGCCGTCGCGCATGTTGACGAGCTGCGCCTTGATCGTCGCGATCGCATTGCGGCCGGCGACCGCAAAGCGGGTCCGCGCCGGGGCGCGCCAGCCGCTCTCGGCCATCGCCTTGACCTGCTGCGTCGCGACGTGGAGCAGCTCGTCCTTGTGCGGAACGATGACGTCGCTCCAGAGCAGGTAGCCGAGCTTCCTGCTCTCGATCGCGCTCGTCCCCACTTTCGCCATCGCCGCGCTCGTGAAGCCGTCGGTCAGGAACTTCAGGATGTCGGCGTTCGCATTGGCGGCCCCCGCCATCTCGGCGGCGCGGCGGGCGACGTAAGCGAGCCCGCCGCCGGCAGGCAGCAGGCCGACGCCGACTTCGACGAAGCCCATGTAGCTTTCCATCGCCGCGACGCGCTTGGCCGAATACAGCGCCAGCTCGCAGCCGCCGCCGAGGGCGATGCCGCGCAGCGCGGCGACGACCGGCACCTGCGCGTAGCGGATGCGCAGCATCGCGTCCTGCAGCTTCTTCACTTCGGGGAGGATCCCCTTGCCGCCGCTCTTCATGAAGACCGGCATCAGCGCCTCGAGGTTGGCGCCGGCCGAGAAGACGTCGTCGGGCGACCAGATCACGAGTCCCTGGTACGACTGCTCGGCAAGCTCGACCGCCTTCAGCAGCCCTTCGACGACGCCCGGGCTGATCAGGTGCAGCTTGGCCGTGATGCTCGCGATCAGCACCGCGCCGTCGAGCGACCAGACGCGAGCCTCGTCGTTCTTGAAGACCTCGGTGCCCGCCTTCAGAGGCGGCGTCGCGTCGGCGCCGTAGACGCTTTCGCGAAACAGCTGGCGCCGGTAGACCGGCAAGGTGCTGGGCGCGACGAAGCGGGCGTGTGCCGCGCTCCACGATCCTTCGGGCCGGTGCACGCCGCCGCTCGGCCCCTCGAAGACCCACGGCGGCAGCGGCGCGCTGCTGAGCGCCCGGCCGGCGTCGATGTCTTCCTTGACCCATTGCGCGACCTGTGCCCATCCGGCCTGCTGCCAGAGCTCGAACGGGCCCTGGCTCGTTCCGAACCCCCAGCGCATCGCGAAGTCGATGTCGCGCGCGCTGTCGGCGATGTCGGCCAGGTGCACCGCCGCGTAGTGGAAGCTGTCGCGCAGGATCGCCCAGAGGAACTGCGCCTGCGGATTCTTCGAGTCGTGCAGGAGCTTGAGTCGCTCGGCCGGTGGCTTCTTCAGGATGCGGGCGACGATCTCGTCGGCCTTGCCGCCACCCGCCACGTAGTCGCCCGATTTCGGATCGAAGCGCAGGATGTCCTTGCCGACCTTCTTGTAGAAGCCCGCGCCGGTCTTCTGCCCGAGCGCGCCGGCGTCGAGGAGCTTCTGCAGGACCGGCGGCGTCGCATAGCTCGCGAAGAACGGGTCCTCGTGCAGGTTGTCCTGCAAGGTCTTGATGACGTGCGCCATCGTGTCGAGCCCGACGACGTCGGCGGTGCGAAAGGTCCCCGAGCTGGCCCGGCCGAGCTTCTTGCCCGTCAGGTCGTCGACGACGTCGTAGCTCAGGCCGTAGGTCTCGGCCTCCTTCATCGTCGCCAGCATGCCGGCGATGCCGACGCGGTTGGCGATGAAGTTCGGCGTGTCCTGGGCGCGCACCACCGACTTGCCGAGCGCCGTCGTCACGAAGGCCTCGAGCTCGTCGAGGATCCCGGGCCCGGTGTCGGGCGTCGCGATCAGCTCGACCAGCGCCATATAGCGCGGCGGATTGAAGAAGTGGATGCCGCAGAAGCGCGGCCGTATCGATTCGGGCAACACCGCGGCGAGCTTGGTGATGCTGAGGCCCGAGGTGTTGCTCGCGACGATCGCGTGCGCGGCGAGCGCCGGCGCGATCTTCGTGTAGAGGTCGAGCTTCCAGTCCATGCGCTCGGCGATCGCCTCGATGACGAGGTCGCACTCGCCGAGCCTGGCGAGGTGTTCCTCGTAGTTCGCCTGCTCGATCAGCGCGGCGTCTTCGGGCACGCCGAGCGGCGCCGGCTTGAGCTTCTTCAGCCCTTCGACGGCCTTCGTGACGATGCCGTTCTTCGGCCCGTCTTTGGCCGGAAGATCGAACAGGATCACCGGCACCTTGACGTTGACGAGGTGCGCGGCGATCTGCGCGCCCATGACGCCGGCGCCGAGGACGGCGACCTTGCGGACATTGAATCGGTTCATGGCGGCTCCAGGGGTCATTCGACGCGGATCCAGGTCTGCGTCCGGCCGAACATTGGCACGCCGATGTAGCCGCGCACGTCGAGCTTGCTGCCGTTGTCGACGACCTTGAGCTTGGCCTTGTAGACCTTGCCGTTGTCCGGGTCGAGGACGTCGCCGCCTTCGAACACCGCCTTGTCGCCGTCGCTCTGCTTCATGTTGCGGACGATCGTCATGCCGAGGATCGGCTTGTCCTTGCGCTCGTCGCTGCAGTCCTTGCAGACGGCGTCCTTCGGTGCATCGGGGTCGATGATCTTCTCGACCTTGCCCGTGTAGACGCCACCGGTCTCGACGATGCGAACCAGCGACTTTTCCTTCTTCGTGTTGTCGTCGACCGTCTTCCACAGGCCCGCCGGCGACATCGATTGCGCCAGCGCCAGCGTCGTGGCAAAGAGGAGGCCGAGGCCGATGGTGGTGCGTCGCAGGGCGAGGTTCATGTAGGTCTCCTTGTTCGTTCGGATTGCGAGTCGTTGCCGCGGCGCTTCAGAACATCGCCGCGTCGAGCCCCATCATCGGCGCGACGCCGGCGCGCGCCGTGCGGATGAGACCGGCGGTCTCGGGCAGCAGCTTGGCGAAGTAGAAGCGTGCCACAGCCAGCTTGGCAGCGTAGAACGGGTCGCCGCCCGATTCCTTCTCGAGCGCCACCTTGGCCATTCTCGCCCACAGGTAGGCATAGACGAGGTGGCCGCAGACGCGCAGGTAGTCGACGGCGGCGGCACCGACCTCGTCGGCATCCTTGAAGGCCTTGATGCCGATCTCGGTGGTCAGCTTGGTCACCTTCTCGCCGAGCTCGGCGAGCGGATTGATGAACTCCTGCATCGCCTCGTTGACGCCCTCCTCCTCGACGAAGTCCTGCACGAGCTTGCCGAACTTCTTCAGCTTCGCGCCATTGTCGGAGAGCACCTTGCGCCCGAGCAGGTCGAGCGACTGGATCGTGTTCGTTCCCTCGTAGATCATGTTGATCCGCGCGTCGCGGACGAACTGCTCCATGCCCGATTCACGGATGTAGCCGTGCCCGCCGAAGACCTGCAGGCAGTGCGAGGTCGCGATCCAGGCGTTGTCGGTGAAGAAGGCCTTGACGATCGGCGTCAGCAGGGCGACGAGGTCGGCGCAGTCCTTCTTCACCGCCTCGTCCTCGCTCGCGATCTCCTTGTCGAGAAGCAGCGTCGTGAAGACGGCGAGGGCGCGGCCACCCTCGGCATAGGCGCGCGCCGTGAGCAGCATCTTGCGCACGTCGGGGTGGACGATGATCGGGTCGGCGGGCTTGTCCTTGGCCTTCGCGCCCGAGAGCGAGCGCATCTGCAGGCGGTCCTTGGCGTACGCGGCGGCGTTCTGGTAGGCGACCTCGGTCAGACCGAGCGACTGCATGCCGACGCCCAGGCGCGCCGCGTTCATCATCACGAACATCGCCGCCAGGCCCTTGTTCGGCTCGCCGACGAGCGTGCCGCGCGCGTTGTCGAGGACGAGCTGTGCCGTCGCGTTGCCGTGGATGCCCATCTTGTGCTCGAGGCCGCCGCACCAGATGCCGTTGCGCTCGCCGAGCGAGCCGTCGGCAGCGACGTTCCACTTCGGCACGACGAAGAGCGAAATCCCCTTCGACCCCGTCGGCGAATCGGGCAGGCGCGCCAGCACGAGGTGGATGATGTTCTCGGCGAGGTCGTGCTCACCGGCCGAGATGAAGATCTTGTTGCCGGTCAGGCGGTAGCTGCCGTCGGCCTGCGGCTCGGCCTTGGTCCGCAACAGGCCCAGGTCGGTGCCGCACTGCGGCTCGGTCAGGCACATCGTGCCGCTCCAGTGACCGCTCGTCAGCTTGCCGAGATACAGGCGCTTCTGCTCGTCGGTGCCATGCGTGTGCAGGCATTCGTAGGCGCCGTGCGACAGCCCCGGGTACATCGTCCACGCCTGGTTCGACGCGTTCATCATCTCGAAGAAGCACTGGTTGACGACGTGCGGCAGGCCCTGGCCGCCATAGGCCGGGTCGCAGCTGAGCGCCGGCCAGCCGCCTTCGACGTATTTCGCGTACGCCTCCTTGAAGCCGGTCGGCGCCTTCACCTCGTGCGTCGCGGGGTCGAGCGTGCAGCCTTCGGCATCACCGACGGCGTTGAGCGGCTGCAGCACCTCGCTCGCGAACTTCCCGCACTCCTCGAGAACGGCGTCGATCGTCTCGGCGTCGATGTCGGCATGGCGCGGCAGGAGTTTGAGCTCGGCGACGACACCGATGACTTCGTGCAGCACGAAACGCATGTCGCGCAAAGGAGGGGTGTAGGAAGGCATACGAGCTCCTGGAGGAAGAAAGTCAGACGTTGCGGCGCGGCGCCGCCCAATAGGCGAGCACGCGCTCGAATCCGGTCCGCGCCCGGGCTTCGGCGCCGGCATGGCGAAGAAAGCGGGCGTCGTGATGCAGCGCGAGAATGAGGCCGTGAACCTCGAAGAGCAGCTGTCCGACGTCGGTATCGGCGCGCAGATGCTGTTCGGCGACAGCGGCGCGAATGGCGCGCTCGAGCGCCCGCTGCCAGGTCCGCACCATCGTCACGAGTGCGTCGCGAACCGGGCCGGGCCGGTCGTCGAACTCGACGGCGCCGCTGATGTAGATGCAGCCGGAATCGATCTCGACCGAGACGCGGCGCAGCCACCGATCGAACATCGCGCGCAGGCGCGGCAGGCCGCGCGGCTCCTGCAGCGCCGGCCGGAACACCTCGGCCTCGAAGCGATCGTGATACTCGCGGATGACCGAGATCTGCAGCTCCTCGCGCGAGCCGAAGTGGGCGAAGACGCCCGACTTGCTCATTCCCGTCGCCTCGGCCAGCGCGCCGATCGACAGACCTTCGATCCCGTTCTGCGAAGCCAGTGCCAGCGCCGCGTCGACGATCGCGGCGCGCGTTTGCCGGCCCTTCATCAACGCCTTGGGCGCGGCCTCGGCCGCTGCCGGTGCGGCAGCGTGGGAGGCGAGAGAATTCACGGCGGACACGTCGGATCGAAGCTTCGGAGAAAAACGAACGATCGTGCTATTTTGCAGAAAAATCGTCGCAGGCGTATCACGGCGTCGAGGAGATTTGTCCTTGCTTCATGACATTCTGGGCACGGGGAGCCGCGCGTGAAGGTCGCCATCGTCGGCCTGGGCGCCGTCGGCGGCCTGATCGCCGCGCGCATGGCCGACGCCGGGCACAGCGTTTGCGCGCTGGCTCGCGGCGAGACGCTGGCGCGCGTTCGCGAGCGCGGCCTCGTCGTCGAATCGGCCGGAAAACGGTCCGTCTCGCACTTCCAGGCGAGCGACGACGCGTCGGCGCTCGGCGAGCAGCAGCTCGTCATCGTCACCCTCAAGGCGCCGGCCCTGGCCGCCGTCGCTCCGGCGCTGGCACCGCTCCTGGGCGCCTCGACCATCGTCCTGCCGGCGATGAACGGCGTGCTCTGGTGGTTCATGCCGGCTGCCGCGCCCGACGAGCCACCGCTGGCCAGCGTCGACCCGGGCGGGCGGCTGCTGGCGCAGCTGCCGCTCGAGCGCGTCTTGGGCTGCGTCGTCCACCTTGCGGCGTCGTGCCCGGAGCCCGGCGTCGTCCGGCACGGCTTCGGCGAGCGCCTCATCGTCGGCGAGGCCGCGGGCGGCGGCGATACGCCGCGCGTTCGCGCCGTCTGCGCGGCGCTGGCCGAGGCGGGCTTTCAGGCCGAGCCGAGCGCCGACGTGCGCCGCGACGCCTGGTACAAGCTGTGGGGCAACATGACGATGAACCCGGTCTCGGCGCTTACCGGGGCGATGAGCGACGCGATCCTCGACGATCCGCTCGTCCATGCCTTCATGATGCGGACGATGGCCGAAGCGGCAGCCATCGGCGAGCGGATCGGCTGTCCGATCGCGCAGTCGGGCGAAGAGCGCATGGCGCTGGCCC
>DATMGW010000537.1:0-12582 GCA_035555295.1 Caldimonas sp. | reverse complement strand
GCCCTCGCGATGGCCGACGACCCGCTCGCCTCCGCCAAGCGCTGGATCGCCGACGCGCGGCGCATCGTCGCCCTCACCGGCGCGGGCATCTCGACCGAATCGGGGATTCCCGACTTTCGCGGCCCGCAGGGCGTCTGGACGAAGAACCCGGCGGCCGAGAAGCAGTCGACGATCCAGCACTACCTCGCCGAACCCGAGGTGCGCAAGGCGGCGTGGCAGGCGCGGCTGCGCCACACGGCGTGGGGTGCCGAGCCGAACGCCGGGCATCGCGCGCTGGTCGCGCTCGAGCGGCGCGGCAAGCTGCTCGCCCTGGTCACGCAGAACATCGACGAGCTGCATCAGCGGGCCGGGCAGTCGCCCGGGCTCGTCGTCGAGGTGCACGGGACGATGCGCCGCGTCATGTGCTGGCGCTGCGGCGCGCGCGCGCCGATGGAAGAAGCGCTGGCCCGCGTTCGCGCCGGCGAGGACGACCCGGCCTGCCCGCGCTGCGGCGGCATCCTGAAAAGCGACACGATCTCGTTCGGCCAGTCGCTCGTTCCCGAGGTGATCGACCGGGCGCTGCGCGTCGCCGGCCAATGCGACCTGCTGCTGGCGGTCGGCTCGACGCTGCAGGTCCAGCCGGTCGCGAGCATGGTGCCGATCGCCGCCCGCGCCGGTGCCCGGGTCGTCATCGTCAACGACCAGGAGACGGCGATGGACGAGATCGCCGACGCGGTCGTGCGCGGAGCGATCGGCGCGCTGCTGCCGGCGATCTGTGCCGCTTCCTAGGGCGCCCTAGGGATTACGCCACCCGACTTCCGAGACAGACCCGCGCGCGACGGCCCGGCCGCGCGCCTGGCACGCTTATCGCTCGGGGCCGACCCGGATGTGAACTTTGATCCCCAGCCCATAGGATGCAGCCGGCAGCAGCGCCGACGGCGCCGCCCTGGGATCTCGAGGAGATTGCGATGCAAGAGCTTGAACTGCGTGCCCTGATCGAAGATGTGCGTTCGGGCCGTCTGGCGCGACGCGGTTTCATCCAGCGGCTGGTCGGCCTCGGCCTGACGGCGCCGATGGCCTCGATGCTGCTGATGCACGCCGGCATCGCCCAGTCGCAGCCGATGCCCGCCTACAAGCCGACCAAGCGCGGTGGCGGCGGCGCGTTGAAGACGCTCTGGTGGCAGGGGCCGACGCTGCTGCAGCCGCACTTCGCCAACGGCACCAAGGACCAGGAAGGATCGCGCGTCTTCTATGAGCCGCTCGCGGTGTGGGACAACGACGGCAACCTGGTGCCGATCCTGGCCGCCGAAATCCCGAGCGTGCAGAACGGCGGCGTGCTCGAAGGCGGCAAGGTCGTCCGCTGGCGCCTGAAGAAGGGAGTGACCTGGCACGACGGCAAGCCGTTCACCGCCGACGACGTCGTGTTCACCTGGGAATACGCGCGCGACCCGGCCACCGCCGCCGTCACGAGCGGCGTCTACAAGGACCTGACGGCCACCAAGGTCGACGACTACACGGTCCTCGTTTCGTTCCAGAAGCCGACGCCGTTCTGGGGCACTGCCTTCGTCGCCGCCGAAGGCATGATCATCCCCAAGCACCTGTTCGGGCCGTACGCCGGCGCGAAGTCGCGCGACGCGCCGAACAACCTCAAGCCGGTCGGCACCGGCCCGTACAAGTTCGTCGATTTCAAGCCGGGCGACATCGTGCTCGGCGAGATCAACAAGAACTACCACATGCCGAACCGGCCGTACTTCGACACGATCGAGATGAAGGGCGGCGGCGACGCGACCTCGGCGGCGCGCGCCGTGCTGCAGACCGGCGAATACGACTACGCCTGGAACCTGCAGGTCGAAGACGAGGTGTTGAAGCGCATGGAGGCCGGCGGCAAGGGCAAGGCGCACATCGTTCCGGGCGGCGACATCGAGTTCATCCAGCTCAACATCACCGACCCCTGGAACGAGGTCGACGGCGAGCGCGGCAGCGTCAAGAGCCATCACTTCGCCTTCACCGACCCGAAGGTGCGCGAGGCGATGTCGCTGCTCTGCGACAAGAAGAGCATGCAGGAATTCATCTATGGCCGCACCGGCTTCGCGACCGCCAACTTCATGAACAACCCGCCGCGCTTCAGGTCGCCGAACACGAAGTGGGAGTTCAACATCGACAAGGCGAACGCGCTGCTCGACGGCGCCGGCTGGAAGAAGGGCTCCGACGGCGTCCGCGAGAAGGGCGGCAAGAAGATGAAGTTCGTCTACCAGACCTCCATCAACGGCACGCGCCAGAAGGAGCAGGCGATCGTCAAGCAGGCCTGCCAGAAGGCCGGCATCGACCTCGAGCTGAAGTCGGTGACGGCGTCGGTGTTCTTCTCGTCCGACGTCGCCAACCCCGACACGTACGGCAAGTTCTGGTCCGACATGCAGATGTACACGACGACCATGACCGCGCCCGACGCCGAGCGCTTCATGGACCAGTACAAGTCGAACGAGATCTCGCAGAAGGTGAACAAGTGGCAGGGCCGCAACATCTGCCGCTGGGTCAACGCCGAGTACGACAAGCTCGCCGAGTCCGCATCGGCCGAGCTCGACCCGGTCAAGCGCGCCGCGACCTACATCAAGATGAACGACATGGTCGTCAACGACTACATCATCGTCCCGCTGATCAGCCGGCCGCGCGTGCGCGGCGGAAACCTGAAGCTCGTGACGACCCTTTCGGGATGGGATCTCGACTTCTCGGCGCTGCACAACTGGTACCGGGAAGGCGGCGTCGCCTGACGCATCGTCATCCTGAGCGTCCGCGAAGGATCTCGTCAGTCGGCGCGCCGGGATCCTTCGCTTCGCTCGGGATGACAGCCGAGTCCACTGAACCAGATGAATCACACCCGCGTGAGTACCTGCAAGGGGCGCAATCAAGGCGCAAAGCACAGCCGGGCTGGTAGCCCGGCGAGCATTTGCAACGCCGAGTGCGCCCCTTGCAGGTACTCACCCTTCGGGCCGGGGTGGCCAAGGGCGCCGGGCAAGGCGCGCTGCGCAGCCCAGGCTGGCCGCCTGGGCAAGCAGCGCAACGCCGCCCGGCGCCCTTGGCCACCCCGGCGCGGGTGCGATTCATCTGGTTCAGTGGACTAATGGGCCACTACCTCCTGCGGCGGCTGCTGGTCGCGGTGCCGAGCCTGCTCGGCATCACCGTCGTTCTCTTCACGGTGCTGGCGCTCGCCCCGGGCGACCCGTTCGGCGAGATGACGCTCAACCCGAACATCCCGCCGGAAGTGGCGCAGCGGCTGCGCATCCAGTTCGGCCTCGACGACCCGATCTGGCAGCGCTACTTCCACTGGCTCTTCGCGATGCTGAAAGGCGACTGGGGCTTCTCGTTCATCAGCCGCGTCGACGTCGACCACCTGATCGGGCAGCGCGTTCCGGTGACGCTGGCCGTGATCGGCGCCTCGCAGGTCGTCGCCCTCCTGATCGCCCTGCCCGTCGGCATCTACTCGGCGGCGCGGCCGTATTCGTGGTTCGACCGCGTCGCCAGCACGCTCGCCTTCGTCGGCTTCTCGCTGCCGACGTTCTTCACCGGCCTGCTCCTGATCCTGCTCTTCTCGATCAAGCTCGACTGGCTGCCCTTCGTCTTTCGCGCCGACATCGCCCGTACGGGCTGGCAGTGGTGGGAGCAGATGATCAAGCAGTCGATCATGCCGGTGATGGTGCTGGGCCTCTTCCAGGGCGCGAGCTGGACGCGCTACGTCCGCTCGGCGATGCTCGACGTGATCCGCCTCGACTACGTCACGACGGCGCGCAGCAAGGGCCTGCGCGAGCGCGCCGTGATCATGAAGCACGTCGTTCGCAACGCGCTGATCCCGGTCGTGACGCTGGTCGCGCTGACGATGCCGCAGGTCTTCGGCGGCGCCATCGTGACGGAGCAGATCTTCCGCGTTCCCGGGATCGGCTCGCTCCTCATCGACGCGATCCTGCGCAACGACACGCCCGTGATCATGGGCGTGACCTTCGTCTTCTCGTGCCTGGTGATCATCTTCAACCTGATCGCCGACCTCCTCTATGGCTGGCTCGACCCTCGCATCAGCTACCGCTAGCGCGGTGGCGCAGCCCCGCATGCGCGACGTCTCGCCGGCGGCCGAGGCCTGGCGGCGCTTTCGCCGCCACAAGCTGGCGGTCGCCGGCCTCGTCGTCCTCGTCGTGATGGTGCTGATGGTCGCCTTCGGCCCGCTCGTCTGGAAGCTCTCGATCAACGACATCGACTTCTCGGCGCGCCTGAACACGCCGACGCTGGCGCACCCTTTCGGCACCGACGACCTCGGCCAGGACGTCTTCGCGCGCATGCTCTATGGCGGCCGCATCTCGCTGTCGGTCGGCCTGGCGGCGATGCTGATGGCGATGTTCGTCGGCGTGACGATCGGCGCGATCGCCGGCATCTCGCGCGGCGCCGTCGACGCCGCGCTCATGTGGCTGACCGACCTGTTCCTCTCCCTGCCGCAGCTGCCGCTGCTCCTGATCCTGATCTACCTGTTCCGCGAGACGCTGAAGAGCGTCTTCGGCCCCGAGGTCGGCGTCTTCATCCTGATCGTTCTCGTGATCGGCGGCTTTCGCTGGATGCCGGTGGCGCGCCTGGTGCGAGCGCAATTCTTCTCGCTGCGCGAAAAGGAGTTTGTCGAGGCGGCGCGCGCCCTCGGCGCCTCGGTTCCGCGCCAGGTCATACGCCACATCCTGCCCAATTCGCTCGGGCCGGTGATCGTCGCCGGGACGATCGACGTCGCCGCGGCGATCATCGCCGAGTCGACGCTCTCCTTCCTGGGCCTCGGCTTTCCGCCCGACATCCCGACCTGGGGCCGCATCCTCTACGACAGCAAGGAGTACCTCGACATCGCACCGCACTGGGCCATGTTCCCGGGCACCGCGATCTTTCTCGCCGTGCTGTGCATCAACTTCGTCGGCGACGGCCTGCGCGACGCGCTCGATCCGCGCAAGGTGCTGTGATGGCCGTTGCCAGCGCGCATGCGCTCCACCTCGGCCGTCGCGGCGGGCGGCCGGGTGCCGCCTGCCGCGACGCTCGGTCGTCGAAGACGCGCCGCGGATTCACGAGTCGCTGACATGGCGCTCCTCGAAATCAAGGGGCTGAAGACCTATTTCAAGACCGACGACGGCTGGCTGCACGCCGTCGACGGCGTCGACATCGAGGTCGAGCGTGGCCAGACCGTCAGCGTCGTCGGCGAATCGGGCTGCGGCAAGACGGTGACGGCGATGACGGTGTTGAAGCTGTTGCCGATGCCGCCCGGCCGGATCGCCGGCGGCCAGGTGCTGTGGCAGGGACGCGACCTGGTGACGGCGAGCGCCGACGAGATGCGCCGCATCCGCGCCAAGGAGATCGCGATCGTCTTCCAGGAGCCGATGACCTCGCTCAATCCGGTCTACAGCGTCGGCGAGCAGATCGCCGAATCGCTGCGCCTGCACGAGGGCCTCGGCCGCAAGGCGGCGCTCGATCGCGCCGTCGAGATGCTCGCGCTGGTGCGCATCCCGACGCCGCAACGCCGCGTCAACGACTACCCGCACCAGTTCTCGGGCGGCATGCGACAGCGCGTGATGATTGCCATCGCCCTGGCCTGCAACCCGAAGCTGCTGATCGCCGACGAGCCGACGACCGCGCTCGACGTGACGATCCAGGCGCAGATCCTCGACCTGCTCGCCGAGCTGAAGGATCGCCTCGGCATGTCGATCATGCTGATCACGCACGCGATGGGCGTCGTCGCCGAGGTCGCGCAGCGCGTCGTCGTGATGTATGCGGGGATGGTCGTCGAGGAGGCGAGCGTCGAGGAGCTGTTCGCGCACCCGCGCCACCCCTACACGCAGGGGCTGATCCGCTCGATCCCGCGCATCGACACCGCGGCGCTGCACAAGGTGCGGCTCGAGCAGATCCCCGGCACCGTGCCCAAGCTGATCGACCCGCCCGAAGGCTGCCGCTTCGCGCCGCGCTGCCGCTACGCCGTTCCCGAGTGCGTCGCCGCGACGCCGGCGCTGCGCGAGCCGGTGCCGGGACACAAGGTGCGCTGCATCTTCGACGAATTTCCGGCGCTGCCGGCACAGGTCCTCTCATGAGCTCGGCGCCGCTGCTGCGGGTCCAGGACCTCGTCAAGCGCTTCCCGATCAAGGGCGGCTGGCTCGGCCGCGAGGTCGACAACGTGCACGCGGTCGACGGTGTGAGCTTCGACCTGCCTGCCGGCGAGACGCTCGGCGTCGTCGGCGAATCGGGCTGCGGCAAGAGCACGACGGGGCGCTGCATCCTGCGCCTGATCGAGCCGACCTCGGGAGAGGTCTGGTTCGAGGACAAGGATGTGACGCGCGCCGGCAAGGACGAGCTGCGCGCGCTGGCGCGCGACATGCAGATCATCTTCCAGGATCCGTACGCTTCGCTCAACCCGCGCATGACGGTCGGCGCCATCGTCGGCGAGGCGCTGATCATCCACAAGCTGACGACGAACCGGAGCCAGTTCGAGGCGCGCATCGTCGAGCTGCTCGAGACGGTCGGCCTCTCGGCCGACCACATGCGCCGCTACCCGCACGAGTTCTCGGGCGGCCAGCGGCAGCGCATCGGCATCGCTCGCGCCCTCGCCGTGAGCCCGAAGCTGGTCGTCTGCGACGAGGCAGTCTCGGCGCTCGATGTCTCGATCCAGGCGCAGGTGATCAATCTGCTCGAGGACCTGCAGAAGAAGTTCAGCCTGACCTACATCTTCATCGCCCACGACCTTTCGGTCGTCGAGCACATCAGCACGCGCGTCGCCGTGATGTACCTCGGGCGCATCGTCGAGATCGCGCCGGCGAAGCAGCTCTACACGCAGCCGTTGCACCCCTACACCGAAGCGCTGCTTTCGGCCGTTCCGATCCCGGACCCGCGGGTCAAGAGAAAGCGCATCACGCTGCAGGGCGACGTGCCGAGCCCGATCCGCCCGCCGTCGGGCTGCCACTTCCACACCCGCTGCCCGATCGCCCGGTTTCCGCTATGCAGCTCCGAGAAGCCCGAGCTGAAGCAGAGCAGCCCGGGGCATTGGGTGTCCTGCCACCTGCGCGGCTAGCAGACCGGGAGATCGCTGCGCCGGGATCGCACCGGGCAAGCCCCGGGTTCAGGTGTGAACCGGCGACAGACCCGGTGAAGTGGAAGCCCCGCCCCTGCCGGTCGCTTCGATCGGGGCGGCGACCTCGACACGATCGCGACCCTGTGCCTTGGCCCGGTACAACGCAGCATCGGCGCGCAACAGCCAGTCGTCGACCGGTTGCGTGGTTCCGCGCGGCAGCACGACCATGCCGATGCTCACCGTCAGGTGCAGTGGAGGGTTCGCGCCGATGACGGGTTGTGCCGCCAGTGCGCGCTGGATGCGCTGCGCCGCGAGCCTCCCCCCGGGCTGGTCGGACATGCGCAGCAGGAGCAGGAATTCCTCGCCGCCGATCCGCCCCGCGACGTCGGTCTCGCGCAACGAGCCTGCGAGAACGCCTGCCAGCAGACGCAGCGCCTCATCGCCCACAGCGTGACCACGGGTGTCGTTGACGCGCTTGAAAAGGTCGACATCGATCGACAGCACGACACAGCCTTCACCGCCGCGGCGCAGGCGCAAGTGCTCCGCGTGCAGCGCTTCCATGGTGGTGCGGCGGTTCAGCAGATGGGTGAGCGGATCGCGCGACGCGAGGTCGCGAAGGCGCCGGGTCAGGCGAGTGACGACCATGTAGCACAGCGCCAGATTGAACACGACGGCCAGGGTGAACAACGCCACCAGGAGCGCCGGCTGGATGCTGTCCGTCGACGCGAGGATCAGAGGGTGCGACCTGATGTCCAGCGCCCACTTCGTGCGCCACGCGAACAAGGCGGCAGCGCCGAACATCGGGCCGGCAACGAACCCCGAGGCGATCCAGCCGAACTCGCGACGCATGCGCCCGGCACAGGCCGCGGCGCTGGCCAGCGCGAGCCAGCTGAGCACCGCCGCCATCGCCGCCGAGCGCAGCGCGGCCGGCAGCAGGCCGGCCGCCTCGGCCACCGGTGCCAGGGCGACGGCCGCCAGAAGCAGGGTGTGTTCGGACTGGTGGAGCGGCAGCGCCAGGAAGCTCAGGGTGCCCCGGCGCATCAGCACGAACGCCAGCACGATGAAGAAGTTACGCAGGCCGCTTTCGACGATCGGCAGCAGCCACGGGACGAGAAGCCCGACGCCTCCCGCGCCGGCACAGCTGAGGCAAAAGCCCATCCAGCGCAGACTCGCCGATCGCGACAGCCCGAGCGGCCCCCCGGCCATGCCCCAGCCGAGGCCGAAGAGCAGCATCAGGATGCCGATGACGATGAAGAGACTGTCGTTGGCGGACATGGGGAAGGCCGGGCAGCGTCAGTGCTCCACGCCGGGGCACGCCCGGCACGGCAGGGGACGGCCCTCGGATGCGGCGGATCCGTCGCGAGCTACGGCAGCTTCTGGAAGCCGAACACCGGGGGATTCATTCCGCAGGTGCTGAAGCTGCCGTCGACCTTTCCGGTCGCATTGACGACGAACTTCGAGCTGGCGGTGCCGGCGATGACCAGCGGCGCGGTCAGGTTCAGCCCGTTCGGGCTGTTCGCTCCGATCGGCTGCATGAACGTGTTGCCGCCGACGCCGGCCGTCGCGTTGGTCGTCAGGTAGAGGTAGACGACGTCGGCCAGGGGCGCCGGATCCGTTCCCGTGCACGCGGTCGGCGCGCCGGGCGCGTCGGGCGCCTGCGTCGTTCCGTTGTTGTCGGTCCGGCAGACGTCGGCCACGTACTGCGTCCCTGCCGTGCACGAGCCCGAGCTCGAGCTCGGCGTGAACTTGATGAGGTCCGACATCTTGATGATGACGCAGTTGTAAGTCCCGTCGGGCGGGTTGCCGCTGCCGAGCGTCGGGTTCGCCAGGAAGTCGACTTCGGTCGGCGCGGTGCTCGAAAAGACGGTCACCGGACTCGTGCACGACGGGCTGGTCGACAGCATCACGGAATAGACCTGCAGCTTCAGCGAGCTGGCGTCGAGCGCCATGGCCTGGGTCGCCAGCAGCGCGGCGCCGACGAATACGGAGGCGGTGGAGAGCTTCATGATCGAGGCCTTTCGCTGCTAGCTGCCGGCGCCGACGATGGTCAGCTTGGCGACCGTGTCGTCGCCGCCGCCGCAGGCGGCAATGGCGCAGCCGAGCGCGATGGCGCAAAGAACAAATACGAACGAGCGTTTCATGTGCAGTCCCTGGATGGATTGATGGCCGTCTGGATATCGACGCAGAATCTGGAAAGCTTGAGCGCCGGGGGTTCGCAGCGCGACGAAGCGTGATTTGCGACCAGCCGGTGCGGGGTCGGCGCCGAGCGAAGTGCTCGCAACGCCTGCCCGGCTCAGGTCAAGACGGATCAAGGCATCGGGATGCCTTGGCCGCCATCGCCGCCTAGAGGTCCTGGAACGGTGACAGATCGATCCAACGCATGTTGAGGTCCTGGATCGTGTCGATCAGGCGGCCGATCGAGGCATCGGCACCCGATTTCTTGCGTGCCGCCGCGAGCGCCGCGAGGGCGGAGTTCTTCCTGGTCGTCGCGCCGCCCAGCTTGCCGGGAAACGCTTTTGCGGCAGCGGCCAGCGCCTTGTCCTTCGCATCGAGCGCCTTGCGCTCGGCCTGCTGCGATTCGAGCTTCTTCATCAGCTCGGTGTGAACGACGACGATCTTGTGCGCCTCGGCGATGAAGGCGTCGACGTCCTTCTGCAGCGCCGCCTTGTCGGCCGTGGCCAGCTTGGATTTCGCGACTTCGTCGCGCCCCTTGCGCAGATTCGAGAAAAGCGTCTGCTCGTCTGCGGCCATCTGCTTGCCCTTTCGCTGCTAACGCTTCGAAGCCGCAGCCAGACGTCGTGCTGCCCGGCCACCGGATCAGGACTTATCGGTCGGTCACAGTCATCATGCTAGCGAATAGCGGCCCATGTGCCCGGAGACGAATCTATCCCGCAAGCGGCCCCTTCGCGATCGGCTACCGCAACCAGCACTGCTTCGCCGGCTACGTGAGCCAGGGGGTCGGCCGCATCGACATGGCCGACGGCAACGCCGCCTACGCGTTCGCGAGCCTCTCGAACTCGCCGGTCGATCTGCTCGTCACGGCGACGGCGCCGTCTACGTGCCGACGCGCAGCGACGTGACGCGGATCAGCTCGCCCTGAACGACGAGCCGGCTCGCGCTGGTTCACCTTCCTCTGCTTGCGGCAGAGGCGGCGCCCCACTGAGCGGGCGAGTTCGCGCGTTCAGAACGACGCCGGCTGCTCGTCGGGAAGGACGTTCGTCCGCCCGCTGAACACCGCCTGCGCGGAGGGCACCGAAGGATCCCTGAAGGGCGACTCAGCGACGGCCTCTGGGGCGAGCGCCGCTGCCATCGCGGTCGCCGGCGGCGAGGCGTGAACCGCGCGCGCCCCGAAGGTGGCCGCGACGACGACTGCGGCAAGGATCGCGGCGGCGCCGACGATCGTCACCGCCCATCCCGCTCGCGAGGGATCGATCGACTCTCTCACTCCACGTATCGCGTTCATCGGCAATCTCCTTCGAGTGCGAACCGGGGTCGGCCATTTCCTGATCGGTGAACCGGCTCGGCGTATCCGGCAGCGAAGCGCTCCCGTGCACTGGGTAAAACGGAAAACAGCAGCCAAACCGGACAGCAGGACGTGGACGCCCGAGCAAAAGTGCGTCGTGCCGCAGCAGTGCCACGGGTGGCTGCTTTCCGGCGCCGATTGCGCTTTACAGGAAACAAGGCCCGCGCCATCCGCAAAAGGCGACACCTTGCCTGGCTGTCCTGGGAGTCGTCATGCCACCAATCATTCCGAATACCCATGCGCCCTCGATGCCTTGCAGCGGCGCTCGTCGCGTGCTCGGTGCGGCGGCAGCGCTGCTCGCTGTCGGCGCGGCGTCGGGTGCCGACTTCAGCGTCGGCGCCGGCGCGGGCACCGACCGGGGCCGGGTCGACTGCGTCGCCTCGTTTGCGTGCGACCGGAGCAGCACCCACTGGAAGCTCTTCGCCGGCTATCAGCTCAGCCGGGTGGTCGACATCCAGGGGGTCTGGTTCGATGCCGGCCACTTCCAGGGCGGCGATACGACGCCGCTCGGTACCGAGTTCGGCGGCACCTTCAAGGTCAGCGGCTTCGGCCTGACGGGCGGCTACCGCTGGGAGTTCGCGCCGTCATGGAGCGTCGCCGGGCGTGCCGGGTTCGCCTCCGTGCGCACGCGCTTCGACTACGCGAACAGTGCCTTCGGCAGCGCCAGCAAGACGACCATCCAGCCGCTCTTCGGCATCGGCCTGGGCTACGCGATCACCCCGTCCGCGCGCCTGAGCCTGGACTACGACGCCACGCGCTTCAAGGTGCATACGACCCACGGGTCGTTGCAGATGCTCGGTGTCGCCGTGCAGTACTCGTTCTGAACGGATCGACGCCATGAAGGCCCTCCACACCTCCTCGCATCCGGTTGCTTCCGTCGGCTTTGGCGCTGCGCTCCGTCGCGCGTGGCTCGCCGCCGTCTGCGCGGCGCTCGCCGCCTGCGGCGGCAGCGCCGACGCACCGCCGCCGCCCGAAAGCGTCCCGACCGTCGTCAGCCAACCGGCCGACCAGAGCGTCGTCGTCGGCACGGCCGCCACCTTCAGCGTGACTGCCGCCGGGGCCGCGCCGCTGTCGTACCAGTGGTCGGACAGCCCGGACGGCATCACCTTCACCGCCATCGCCGGCGCCACGAGCTCGAGCTACGACACGGGCGCGACGACGCTGGCACAGAGCGGCACGCGCTATCGCGTCGTCGTCAGCAACAGCCTGGGCAGCGTCACGAGCAGCGCGGCGCTCCTGACCGTCACGCCCGTCGTCGTCGCTCCGGCGATCACGATGCAGCCGGCCGACCAGACCGTGACTGCGCCGGCGAGCGCGACCTTCAACGTCACCGCCACCGGCAGCACGCTGTCGTACCAGTGGCAGGTGAGCAGCGACGCCGGCGTGAGCTTCAACCCGGTGGCCGGCGGCCCCGACGCGCCGACCCTCGCGTTGAGCAACACGACCGTCGCGCAAAGCGGGCAGCGCTACCGCGTCGTCGTCAGCAACAACGCCGCCAGCGTCACCAGCAACGTGGCGCTGCTCACCGTGAACCCGGCACCGGTGGCACCGGCGTTCACCACCCAGCCGCTCTCGCAGACGATCACTGCCGGCCAGGCGGTGAGCTTCACCGTCGCGGCCACCGGTACGCCGGCACCGACGATCCAGTGGCTGATCAATGGCATCACCCTGGTCGACGGCGCGCAGGCGAGCGGCGCGTGCCCGGGCGCCAGCGTGGCCGGCGCCGGCAGCGCGTCGCTGACGCTGACGGCCGTGCCGATCGGCTGCAGCGGCGCGGTCTTCAGCGCCATCGCCAGCAACGGCGTCAACCCCGACGCGACCAGCAACGGCGCCACGCTGACGGTCAACCCGGCGCCGGTGCCACCGAGCATCACGCTGCAACCGGTCGACGTCACCGTGGTGGCGCCAGCGACCGCGACCTTCACGGCCGCTGCCAGCGGCGTCCCCTCGCCGACCGTGCAGTGGCAGCAAAGCACCGATGCCGGCGTGACCTGGACCAACATCAACGGCG
>DATMGW010000536.1:0-6465 GCA_035555295.1 Caldimonas sp. | reverse complement strand
TGGTTTCGCATGAAAGACCGCATCACGATCGACGACTGGTCGGGCGATGCCGCATGGCGATCACGCTGCGACCCGCCGGCGCGCTGGCTCTCGACCAATCATCTCGTCGGCGCGGGCTATTGGGTCTGGCTGATCCCGCTCGCTTCGGGCTCGCACTCGGTGGGCATCGTTGCCGATCCGAAGCTGCATCCGATCGCGACCATGAACACCTTCGACAAGGCGATGGAGTGGCTGCGCCGCTTCCAGCCGCGCCTCTTCGACGAGCTCGACGGCAAGCGCGAGCGCCTCCTCGACTTCGCCTTCCTGCGCCACTTCTCGTACGGCTGCAAGAAGGTCTTCTCAGGCCGGCGCTGGGCGCTGACCGGCGAGGCCGGGCTTTTCCTCGACCCGTTCTATTCGCCTGGGAGCGACTTCATCGCCATCGCCAACACCTACATCTGCGAGTTGATCGCGCGAGATCGCTCCGGCCGCCCGCTCGACGCACACGCGAGGGTCTACGACCAGATCTTCCATTCGTTCTACGAGAGCACGCTCGCCATGTACACGGACCAGTACGCGATCTTCGGCGACCCCGAGGTGCTGCCGGTCAAGGTGATCTGGGACTACACCTACTACTGGGGCGTGCTCGCGCAGTTCTTCTTCCAGCGCCGCCTCGCCGACCTGGCGGCCTTCTCGGACCTGGGCGGCGAGCTGGCGCACTGCCAGGCGCTCAATCTCGAACTGCAGGCGCTGCTGCGCGCCTGGTCGGCGACGCGCCCGGCGGCGCAGGTCGCCAATCCGGCGGTCATGCTCGACCAGGCGTCGCTGCCCTGGTTCAGCGAGCTCAACAGGAGCCTCAACGACCGCCTCGACGACCCTGGCTTCCGCGAGCGCATCCGCCACTCGACCCGGCAGATGCGAACGCTCGCGGCGGAGATCGCCGATCGCGCCGAAGGCAACTGGATCGACACGCTGGCGCTGCGTGACCTGCTCGGCCGCGGCGAACACTTCGGAGCGACCGCTGCCGGCCGCGCACCGATGCTCTTCGCAGCCGCCGCCTGAAGCGTTACGCTGCGCCATGGCCTACGAATTCTTCTTCAGCTACACGCGCAGCAACAACGGCGACTATCTGAAGCGCTTCTTCGCCGACCTGGCGGAGGAGGTGCGCGAGCGACGCGGCCTGCCGGTTGGCGCCGAGGTGGGCTTTTTCGACCAGCGCGAGCTCGAGCTCGGCGAGGACTGGGACGCCGCCCTCGTCGATGCGCTGCAGACCTGCAAGGTCATGGTCGCGATCGCTTCGCCCGGCTACTGGAAGAGCGAGTACTGCGGCAAGGAGTGGGCCCTGTTCAGTCAGCGCCAGCGCCAGGGCCTGCCGGCCGGAAGCCCGCCGCCACCGCTGCTGAAGCCGCTGATCTGGATGCCTTTCGACTTCGCCGAGCTGCCGCCGGCGGTGAGCGCCGGGCACGCTGCGCTGAACGATCCGCATGCGGTGCAGAACGCGAAAGGGCTGCGCTACATGCTCAAGCAGATCCAGGAACAGCGCACAGCCTACAACGACATCGTCGAGGCGCTGGCGACCGAAATCATCGGCGCGGCCGACGCGCACCCCCTGGCGCCGCTCGCCGTCGTTCCCAGGCTCGCGCAAGTCGCCGCCGCGTTCGGTGGCGGCAGCGCCGCGGCGCCGGCAGCGCCCGCACCCCTGCAAAGCCCGAGCGGCCCACAGCACGTCTCCTTCATCTACGTCGCCGCCCATCCGCAAGCCTTCGGCGCGGCGCGCAAGGCCGACCCCTACGTCGAATGCGGCGGCCCGGACTGGAAGCCTTACTACCCGGTGCATACGACGCGGGTGCATCGCTTCGTGCAAAGCATCGTCGCCGGCGACGAGCTCGACTTCACGAGCGAGGCCATGCCCTTCGGCGCCAACCTCATCGCGCGCATCGACGAGGCCTGGCGGCAGCGCCAGATCGTCGTCCTGATCGTCGACCCGTGGAGCGTGCACTGGGACGCGCAGCGCGCGGCGCCCGAGTACCAGGCGATCCTGAAGGCGCTTGACAGCCGGCTCGACTACCACTGGTGCGTGCTCGTGCCCTGGAACGACAACGACGCCGACGCGGTCGCCAACCGCGATGCGATCACCGCGACCGTGCGCGACACCTTCGACCGCCACGCCAACCTGGCACCGAATCCGATGTTCTATCGCGACGGCATCCGCTCCGCCGATGAACTCAAGCGCGCCCTCGGCGACGTGCTGACGCGGCTGAAAGAGGAGATCAAGAAGCGCGCCACCGTGCACATGCCGATCCCCGCCGGCCCCTCGAAGAGCGTCGTCACCGGCCCGTCCGCATAGGAGGCGCAGGGTGCAAGCCGCGAAGCGCCCCGGGCGCGTCATCACCTTCTATTCGTACAAGGGCGGCACCGGCCGCTCGATGGCGCTCGCCAACATTGCCTGGATCCTCGCCTGCAACGGCAAGCGCGTCGTGACGATCGACTGGGACATCGAAGCGCCCGGCCTGCACCGCTACTTCCGGCCCTTCCTGATCGATGCCGAGCTCGGCTCGTCGGAGGGCCTGGTCGACCTCATCGACCGCTACGCCACCGCGGCGATCGCTCCGGTCGCCGAGGGCGAGCGCCCGGCGAAGGACTGGTACCTGGAATACGCCGACTTCAGCGATCACGTGCTCGGTCTCGATTTCCGGCACTTCCCGCCCGGCGGCAAGATCGACCTGCTGCCGGCGGGCCGGCAGACCGACAACTACGCGGTCAAGGTCAGCTCGTTCAACTGGCAGAACTTCTACGACCGCCTGGGCGGCGGTGCCTTTCTCGAAGCCGTGAAGGATCGGGCGCGCGCCGCCTACGACTACGTGCTCATCGACAGCCGCACCGGCGTCAGCGACACCGCCGGCATCTGCACCGCGCAGCTGCCCGACAGCCTGGTGGTCTGCTTCACCTACAACAACCAGAGCATCAAGGGCGCAGCCGCAGTGGCGCGCTCGGCGCTGGCGACGCACGCCAAGGTCGCCGAGGAGCGCGCGGCGCGAACGGCGGCGGCGCGCGCTCGGGACGAAGGCGCCCGCACCGGCGTCGTCGAGGACACGCCGCGACCGTACGTCGTCTACCCGGTGCCGATGCGCGTCGACGCCGGGGAGAGCGACCGGCTCGCGCTGCGCCAGGCGTTCGCACGCGAATCGTTCGCCGACCTCGTCTCGCACGTCGAGCCGAGCGAGCTCGACGCCTACTGGAGCGGCGTCGAGGTGCCGCACCGCGTCTTCTACTCGTACGAGGAAGTGCTGGCGCCCTTCAAGGACGACGCGCACGACCCGAAGACCGTCCTCGCCGCGTTCCTGCGCCTGACCGCGTACATCACGGACCGCGAGGTCACGGACTATCGCTTGCCGATCGCTCCCGAAGTGCGGCAAGGCTTTCTCGAGGCCTTCGCCGAGACGCCGCTCACCGCGCAGGCCAAGAAGGCGCGCGCCGAGTCGCAGCGCGAGACCATCGAGCAGGCGCTCGTGCGCAATGCCGACGCCGCGATCTACTCGCTGGGCGACGAGGAAAAGCAGGCGGCGCACCAGGTGCTCAGCCGCCTCGTTCGCCTCAGCCGCGATGAGGAAGGCGGCGGCAATTTCCCGATCCGTGCCTCGATCAGCGACTTCGACGTCGCGCAGCGCAGCGTCATCGCCGAGCTGGCGCGGCGCGGCGTCGTCAGCGTGACGAGCGAGCAGCGCGGCACGCAGACGACGACGCAGCCGCCGCCGATTCCCGGCTATCCGAACGCCCAGAACAACACGCGCTTCGAGCAATCGGTCGGTCTCGCCGACGGCCGGCTCGTCACGCTCTGGCCGCTGCTGGTCAAGGCGCTCGACACCGATCGCGAGTTCCTCCTCTGGCGCCAGCAGCTGCGCACCTACCTCGTCGACTGGGATCGCAGCGGCCGCGACTCCGGCGCGTTCCTGAGCGGCACGCTGCTCGCCGAGGCACAGCTCTGGCTGTACAAGCGTGCCGGCGACCTGAACGCGGTCGAACGCGCCTATGTCGAAGCGAGCGCAGCGAACGCGCAGCGCATCGAGGCGACGCTGCTCGCGTCGACCGTCCCCGCGCGACCCGCTGCTCCGTTCAGTGCCACGGCGATGCCGGCGACCGGGGAGCGGCGGCGCGCCACCGACCTGGCGCCCCACGCGCCGCCGGCGCCCGCGGTACGGCCCGCGCGCAGCACGACGATGCTGTTGCTAAGTGCGGTCGTGATCGCCGCGCTCGTCAGCGGCATCGCCTGGTGGATGGTGAGCACCTTCGCCCAGGGGGGATCGCGCGATACGCCGATCCGCGTGCCCGACCCGCTCGCGTCGGCCGCCGCGCTGGCCGCCAAGCCGCCCGACCCGAGCTTCGCGACGACGCTGGCACGCCAGGCCGACGCGCAGGTCGGCCTCGGCGACAGCGCCATGGCACGAGGCGAAGCGAAGGCCGCGGCGATCGCCTATGCGGCCGCGCTCGAGATCGACCCGGGCCGGCTCGAAGCGGCATTGAAGCTCGGCCAGGCGCGCGAGGCACAAGGCGACGTCGAAGGCGCGCAGCGCGCCTACGAGCGGGCAATGACGATCGCGCCGGCGAGCCCGGCGCCCTGGCTCGAGCGCGGCGCGAACTTCGCGACGCAGGGGCAGTTCGACAAGGCGATCGCCGACTACACGCACGCGATCGAGCTCGACAAGAACGACCCGAGCGCGTATTTCAATCGCGGCGCGGCACGCGAAAGCCTGAAGCAGACGGGCGCGGCCATCGACGACTATTCGGCGGCGCTGCGCCTCGACCCGAAGTCGATCCCGGCGCTGCTGGCGCGTGCCCGCCTCACGGAGAAGTCGAACCCGGCGGCGGCGATTGCCGACTACCGCAGCGTGCTCGCGCTCGGCGCCGGCCCCGCCGACCAGCAGCTCGCGCGCGGCCGCGTCGCCGCCCTCGGCGCCAAGGCCGCAGAGGACGGCGCGCAGCGCGTCTTCGTCCAGTTTCGCGACGCGGCCGACCTCGAACGGGTCAACGAATTGCGCAAGGCGCTCGGCACGGCGCTCAAGCCCGCGGCGATCGCTCCGGCCGAACAGGTGGCGTCGAGCGCCGGCGACGTCCGCTACTTCTTTCCCGTCGACGAGGCGTTCGCGCGCAAGGCGATGGCCGAGACCGAGCTGCTGCTCGCCAAGCAAGGGATACGCGTCGAGTTGAACCTGTTGCGCCGCGAGGCGAAGGATTTTCCGCGCGCCCGCCCGGGAACGATCGAGATCTGGCTGCCGTCGCTGACGGCGACGCAGCAGCTGCCGCGGGCCGCGTTCCGGCAGCGCGCCGAAGCGAACGAGGCCGCACCGAACACGGTGGCGCAAACGCCGGCGCAGACGGCCTACCCGAAGAAGTGAGCGGCGGCCGCGCGATCGAGCTCAGGCCGGCGCCAGCGCGAGATCGGCGCGCGGCTTCCACGCCGCCGCATCGTCGTGCACCGTCTTCGGCGCGCCGAGGAAGAGGCGGCTCGTCGGCAGCTCCTTGCTCGCGAGGTAGTCGCGAACGGCGACGGCACGGCGCACGGCGAGCTGCTGCATCGCCTCGTCGCCGACGTTGATGCTCGCCAGCAGCAAGGCCTCCATCTCGGCCGGTGGCAAGTCCTTGGCCAGGCCGAAGATGTTCTTCGGCTTGACGATGTCGGCGCGTTTGTAGACCTCCTTCAACAGCGCCGAGTACTCCCGCTCGCCGACCGTGACCTCCGCATCGGCCGCGGCGCCGCCGGCGATCGCCTGGCGCCGCTTCTCGGAGCGCACGGCCTGCTGCAGCCGCTCGCGCTTCCAGGCATCGCGCTCGACCTCGAGGCGGCTTTCCCCGCTCACCGTCAGCGTCAGCGCCGGCCGATCGGCGAGCGCCTTGGCGAGCTTGTCGAGGCCGGCCTTGGCCTCCGGCGACAGCGTCGCCGTTCCGGCCGCGAACTCGACGTTCGAGAGCTCGCCGCCACCGCGGCCTTCGAGCGCCGACGCGAGCAACGCGAACGGCGCCGTCACTGCCTTGACGATGAGGTTCGTGACGACCTTCCAGATCACGGCGCCGAGCGAGAACTGCGGGTCGTTGATCGAGCCGCTGACCGGCAGGTCGAGGTCGATGACGCCGTGCCGGTCGGTCAGCAGCGCGACGGCGAGCTTGACGGGAAGGCTCGCCGTCGCGCCTTCGACCTTGTCGCCGAAGGCGAGCTGGTTGAGCACAATCCTGTTGCTCGCCGTGAGCTGGCCGTCGGGCTTGACCAGATAGGCGAGATCGACGCTCATCTTGCCGCGCTCGATGCCGTAGCCCGCGTACTTGATCGCGTAGGGCGACAGCGGCGGCAGCTCGAGGTCGCGCACCTTGGCCTGCAGATCGAGGGCGAGCGGCTTGGCCAGCGGATTGACCTTGCCCGAGATCTCGAGCGAGGCCGTGCCTTCGACGCGCCCGCTCAGCGACAGGTCGGCCAGTTGCGGCGCCTCGCCGGGC
>DATMGW010000535.1:0-8509 GCA_035555295.1 Caldimonas sp. | reverse complement strand
CACGCCCGACATGCTCGAGGAGCTGCTCCACATGCTCACCGCGCGCGGCAGCGGACCGAGCCGGACCGACGTCATCAGCCTGCACGCCGAGTTGCTCGGGCTCGAGGAGCTCGGCGTCGCGTATCTCGCCAGCGTCGAGTTCTCCGGCCTGATCCGCGAATCGGCGGAACGCGGCGCCGTGCCGTTTCGCGAACTGTGGATGCTCGCCTGCATGAAGGACGGCACGCCTTCCTGGCGACTGGCGCGACAACAATCGTTGTTCTGAACCGTCGGCAGAGTGTCGGCACGGACGAAGTTGAAACACCCTGATAGGAGCGATTGACAGGGTCGGGTGGGCTTCGTAAGGTCGCCTTCCTCGCGGAATGAAGTCTCCTCCGCGCTCTCCGAACGGACCATGCCGAATCCCGCATCGACCCGGCGCACTTTGCCAACCCTGGCCTTGCGTTGCTCGTGGGTATGGCTCGGCTTGGTCGCGAGCACGGCGCTGGCGCAGACTCCGCCACCGCCGCTGCCGAACGCCGGCTCGATCCTGCAACAGGTCCAGCCCTCGCTGATCCCCGTGCCGCCGGCCGAGCAGGCGCAGCCGGTGCTGAAGGTGCCGCGGGCGGTCGCCGCGCCGGCGTCGGGCGGTGGCGCGAAGGTCAACGTCAAGGGCTTTCGCATCGCCGGGCTCGACGCCGCGCGTGCCGACCGGCTGCAGCCGCTATTGCAGAAGTACGTCGGCCCGGACAAGTCGCTCGCCGACCTCGAGGACGCCGCCAAGGACGTCGAAGTCGCGTTGCAGCGCGGCGGCCTGTTCCTGGCCCAGGCCTACATCCCCGAGCAAAGCCTGTCGGACAGCATCGTCACGGTGCAGGTGCTCGAAGGCCGCATCGGCGCGGTGAAGGTCGAGGTCGACCCGGCCGTCAAGGTGTCGGGTGAGTTTCTCGATCGCATCGTCGCCATCCTGCGCGGCAACCCGGTCGCCGAGCGCGAGCTGATCGAGCGCGCGCTCTTCACCTTGGGCGACCTGCGCGGCATTACGGTCAACACGTCGCTGACACCCGGCGAAAAGATCGGCCAGGCCGACCTCGACATCAAGATCGGTCCCGGCCGCGGCGCCGCGTATACGGTCGATCTCGACAACGGCGGGTCGCTTTTCACCGGGCGGGTCCGCGCCAACGTCGGGCTCGACTGGTTCAATCCGACCGGGCACGGCGACGTCGCCTCCTTGCGCGGCCAGGTCTCCGACAGCCTGGGCTCCGAGTTCGTACGCGCCTCCTGGCTCACGCCGATCAACTCGCTGGGCACGAAACTCGGCGTCGCCGCGAGCTTCCTGCACTACAAGCTCGGCTCGGCGATCTTCGCCGACCTCGGCGCGCACGGCACGGCCGAGGACTACGCGCTGCAGCTGCTGCATCCGATCGTCCGCTCACGCAACAACAACCTGTTCGTGCAGGGGACGCTCGACTACCGGCGCTTCGACGACAAGGTCGACGCGCTGCCGCTCGACACGCGCAAGGATGTCGCCCCCTACGCGGGGGTCGCCGTCGTCGGCGACTTTCGCGACACGCTCGGCGGCGGGGCGATCAGCAACTACTCGCTCGGCGTCGTCACCGGCAGGCTGCGCATCAAGGACGAGGACGACATCGTCGTCGACAACGAGAACTACCACGCCGCCGGGAGGTACGCGAAATTGCAGCTCGCCGCGTCGCGGCTGCAGCTGCTGCCGACCAAGGACTACCTGTTCCTCGCGGTCAGCGGCCAGCTCGCGAGCAAGGACCTCGACAGCTCGGAGAAGTTCAGCATGGGCGGGCTGTACGGCGTGCGCGGCTACCCGTCGCCCGAGTCGCCGAGCGATTCGGGCCTGATCGGCACTTGGGAGTACCGCAAGCAGATTCCCGTCGAGGCACTTCCGGGCGACCTCGTCGTCTCGCTGTTCGGCGACTACGGCATCGCTCGGCTGCACCAGAGCCCGCTGCCGACCGACGTCGGCAACATCCGCAGGCTCGTGTCGCATGGCATCGGCGTGACCTACGGCGGCCGCAACGGCCTCACGGTCAAGGGGTTCGTCGCGGCGCGCGGCGGCCTGCGCGCGCAGAGCGACGACAGCCGGGCCCGGCTCTACCTGCTCGTCAGCCAGCAATTCTGAATCGAGAGCGGCAGCATCATGAACAAGCATTCATACCGACTCGTGTTCAGCCGCTCGCTCGGCTCTTGCGTGGCCGTCGCCGAGATCGTTACGGCGGCGGGCAAGACAGCCTCGGGACAGACGCGCCGACGCGCCGTCAAGGCCTCGATCGGCACCGGCTTGGCGCTGCTCGCTCTCGCCGGAAACGCGCAAGGCCTTCCAGGCGGCGCCGTCCTCACCGGCGTTGCGCCACGCCCGAGCCTGGCGGCCGGCAGCACGGCATCGGTGCTGCCCAGCGGAGGCACGATCGTCAAGGGCAGCGGCAGCATCAGCGTCAGCGGCGCCGCGATGACCGTCGATCAGGCGAGTCAGCGCCTGGTGACCGACTGGCAGAGCTTTTCGATCGGCGCCGGCAACTCGGTGCGCTTCGTCCAGCCGTCGAGCAGCGCGGTCGCGCTCAATCGCGTCAAGGGCGACGACGCGAGCAACATCTACGGCTCGCTCACGGCGAACGGGCACGTCTATCTGGAGAACGCGAACGGCGTGTATTTCGCGCCCGGCGCGCAGGTCAGCGTCGGCAGTCTCGTCGCGACCTCGCTCGACGTCGACCTCGTCCAGTTCATGCAGGGGAAGCTCCGACTGTCGGGCGGCAGCGAGGCATCGGGCAGCGTCGGCAACGCCGGCAGCATCGTCGCCGCGCCGGGCGGCAGCGTCGTCCTGGCGGCACCGGTCGTGTCGAACTCGGGATCGATCGCCACGCCGGGCGGAACGACGGCGCTCGTCGCCGGCAACGCCATCAGCGTCGACCCCACGGGCTCGGGCCTGCTCAGCATCAGCGTGCCTGCGGCCGCCGTCAACGCGCGGCTCGCGCAGTCGGGAACGATCAGCGCCGACGGCGGCGCCGTCCAGCTCGCCGCGGCGGCGACCGACGCCGCGCTGCGCACGGTGATGCAGGTCGACGGCGTCGTCCGCGCGCGCAGCGTCGAGCATCGCGACGGCCAGATCGTGCTGTCGGGGGGGACAAGCGGCATGGTCATCGTCGGCGGCCGGCTCGACGCTTCGGGCGGTGCGGGCGCATCGGGCGGAACGATCAAGGTGCTCGGCGACCGCGTCGGCCTTGTCGGCCAGGCGCATCTCGACGCCTCGGGCACGACCGGCGGAGGGACGATCCTCGTCGGCGGCAACCGGCACGGCGCGGGACCGGAGACGAACGCGACGAACACCTACGTCGGCAGCGGCGTCGTCCTCGACGCGAGCGCGACGACGAACGGCGACGGCGGCAAGGTCGTCGTCTGGGCCGACGGCAATACGACGTACGCCGGTCAGCTCAACGCCCGCGGCGGCGCGCAGGGCGGCAACGGCGGGCAGGCGGAAGTGTCGGGCAAGGGCGCTCTCGACTTCACGGGCGGCGCCGACCTGCGCGCGCCGATGGGCGCCAGGGGGGGCCTGCTGCTCGACCCGACGTCGATCACGATCGGCGCCGTCGCCAACGTCGACGGCACGCCGGGCGACGACCTGGCGACGCGCAACCTGCTCGCCACCGACTTCCCGGGCGTCAACAGCCAGATCACGGCGACGACCATCGCCACGCTGCTGAGCGGCGGCGACGTCTCGCTCGCGGCACTGCGCTTCATCAACGTCACCTCGCCTGTGACGGTGCCGGCTGGAGGCGCTGCGTCGACGCTGTCCCTGTCGGCGCAGGACATCAGCTTCAACGCCGCGGTGACGCTGAACAACTCTTCGCTCGCGGCGACGGCGTCGAACAGTGTCACGAACAACTCCGCCGTCAGCTCGCTCAATTCGATCGCGCTGACCGCGCCGACGATCACGATCAACGCGCCGCTCAGCGCGAACACGATGTCGCTGCTGACCAACTCGAGCTTGGCGTTCACGAGCGTGACGCAGGATCCGGCCGGCGCCGGCGTCGTCACCGCGAACTCGCTCACGATCGACGCGGCGGCGGGATTCCCCGTTCCCGATTCCGCCGACCTCAGCTTTTCCAACAACCAGATCGGCACGCTCGTCGTCAACGCCGGCGACGTCAGCCTGCGCGTCGCCAACAATCCTGGCGTGCCCCTGGTGCTGAGCGGCAGCGGCCCGTTCAGCTTCAACGTCACGGCCGCGAACACGAGCGTGACGCAACCGGTCGGGCCGCTCGGCGCGTTGACCATCGGCGCTGGCGAAGGGGTCTTCAACATCACGACCACGGGCAGCGGCGACGTCACGTTGACCAACCCCGCCAACAACATCACCGCCGGGATGACGTTCAACGTTGCGGGCAACGTCAACGTCGCCAACTCGGGTGCATTCTCGGCCGACGGCACGGCGACCGGCAACGTGACGTTGAAGGCGAACGGCGGCCTCTTCTCGATGTTCAACGACATCAGCGGCGCGAACATCGACATTGCGGGGGTCGGCTTCCAGAACTTCTCGAACAACGGGCTGATCGTTCCGCCCGGCGGGCGCTTCTTCATCCGCTCGAGCGACTTCACGCAGGACGCGTTCGGCTCGATCACCTTCGGCGCGAGCGCCGGCAGCGTCAACTACATCGTCTACAGCGGCTTCACGGGCGCCGATCCGACCTCGGGCAACGGCCTGTACACCAACCAGACCGGCAGCATCGCGCCTCCGAACGCCGACAACCCGCCGATCTCGAAGGTCTACGACGGCACACCGAACTTCAGCTACACGCAGGTCGGCGCGGCGACGAACGGCACGCTCAACGGCCCCTCGCCGGTGCCGCTCGTGCTCGGTGCGTATTCGATCAGCGGCAACGGAGCCTTCACCGACAAGAACGCCGGCGTGAACAAGGGGCTGACCGTTGCCGTGAGCAACGACACGCAGGCGGTCTCGCCGAGCCAGAACGGCACCGTCCTGTACGGCCTGCAGTTCGCGGGCTACGTCCGCGCTCCCGGCCCGCACGCGGCAGGCACGCCGGGCAACGCGGTATCGCAGATCACGCCGAAGCCGATCACCGAGATCGGCATCGACGGCATCGATCGGGTCTACGACGCGACCACCGCCGTCGGCCTCAACACGGCAGCCGCTTCGCTGGTCGGGACGATCGCCGGCGACATCGTGAACCTCAACCTGGCGGGGGCGACCGGGGCGCTGGCGAACAAGAATGTCGGCGTCAACAAGGCGGTGACCGTCAATGGCCTGGCCCTCGCCGGTGCCGATGCCGGCAACTACACGGTCAGCGACGCGAGCGGCGCGAATGCGACGATCACGCCGAAAGCGATCACCTCGGTCGGCCTCACCGGCATCGGCCGCGTCTACGACGGCACGACGGCCGTTGCCATCAACGGCAGCGGTGCGTCGCTCGCCGGCGTGATCGGCGGCGACGCGGTCGGCCTCAATGCGGCCGGCGCGACCGGCTCGGTCGGCAACAAGAACGTCGGCGTGGCCAAGCCGGTCGCCATCGCCGGGGTCGCCCTCAACGGCGCCGACGCCGGCAACTACACGGTCAGCGACGCGAGCGGCGCGACGGCGACGATCACGCAGCGGCCGATCACCTCGACCGGCGTCACTGGCGTCGACCGCACCTACGACGCAACGACCGCGGTCGCCGTGAACGCGGCCGCGGCGACGCTCAACAACACGATCGCCGGCGACAACGTCGTGCTCGTCTCCGGCGCGGCGACCGGCACGCTCGTCGACAAGAACGTCGGCCTCGCCAAGCCGGTGACGGTGAACGGTCTGGCGCTCGGCGGCACCGATGCCGCGAACTACAGCCTCAGCGACGCGAGCAACGCCACCTCCAACATCTCCCAGCTGGTGCTGCAGGCGAGCGGCATCACCGCCACCGATCGCGTCTTCAACGGCACGACGACGGTCGCGCTCAACACCAGCGGCGCGACGGCCGTCGGCGTCCTGCCGGGCGACGTCGTCGGCGTCAATGCGAGCGGCGCGGTCGGTACGATCGCGACTCCGGATCCGGGTGCGGCCAAGCCGGTGACGGTCACGGGCATCGTGCTGAGCGGGCCCGACGCGATCGACTACTCCGTCTCGCCGATTCCGATCGGCGCTTCCGGCGGCGGCCTGACGGTACGCATCCTGAGCATCAACGAAGGCCGCTTCGACGACATCCGCTTCAAGGAATACCTGCAGGGCGTTAGCGACGCGCAGGAGCCGTTCCGGCGCGCCATGCTCGAGGCGCTCCTGTCCGGCTTCGGCAAGGAGAACATCAGGAAGCAATTGCAGCGGGGCCTCGTCTTCGAGACGGGCCTGGCGCCGCCGGCCATCGACATCATCGAGTCGGCGAAGGCTCCGGAGCCTTGCACGCCGGCCAGCGGCGCCGACCTCAGTTGTGGCCGTTGACGCAGTGACGGCCGCGGGCCGGGTCCGGCGCCGGCTGCTGCAGTCGGCAGCCGTCGCGCTCGCTGCGCTGGTCTGGCCGCTGCGCGCGCCGGCCCAGGCGGCGCCAAAAGGCTACGCGCTGCTGATCGGCAATACCTCGTACAACCCGGCGGAGGAGAACCTGCCGCCGGCCGAGAAGTGCCTGCGCGACCTCGAGCCGCAGCTCAGCCGCTTCGGCTTCGAGGTCGTCAGCTTCCACGATGTTCCCGTGGCCAAGGTGCAGGCCGAGGTGATGAAGCTGCAGCGCGCCGTCGCCGCGAATCCCGGCATGCCAGCGGTCTTCTATTTCGTCGGCCACGGTTTTCAATCGAACGCCGAGAACTTCCTCGTCCCCGCCGGAAGCGACCTGAACGCCGTTCCGGCACAGCTCTCGAAGGCGTGCATCTCGCTCGAGCGCGAGATCTTCAGCCGGCTGAAGCGACCGGTCGGTCCGGCGGCCACGGTCATCATGGTCGACGCCTGCCGCACGCCGGACCGGCCGCGCTCGCCCGGCGAGGGCTACAACCAGACGCTGCCGCCCGAGGGTTGCCACGTCGCCTTCGCGACCGGGCCGGGCAAGCGGGCGTTCGCCCCGAACGACCCGCAACGCGACACCCTGTTCGCCGAGGTGCTGGTCGCCGAGCTGGCGAGCTCGCCGCCCGATCGCTCGATCCTGCTGACGCTCGAAAGCGTTCGCGCCAAGGTCGCCAACCGTGTCAACGCGATTCCGACGATCGTTCGCGTCTTCGGCCCGAACGCGCAGGAGCCCGAGCTGGCGTCGAACGTGACGGGCGATCCGGCCTGGGCTCCGGGCGCGGCGTCGGCACCGGCGTCGGCGGTGCCTGTGACTCCGCCGAGTCCGGCGAGCCATGAGCTTGCTGCCGCGCGTGCCATCGACTCGCCGGAAGAGGCGATCAATCGCCTGCGCGCGTTCCTGCAGAAGAACCCCGAGGGCGACGAGGCGGACGTCGCGCGTCTGCGCCTGCGCGATCTCGAGACCGTGCTGCGCGCCGCGCGTGCGGCACGCCTCGACCTCGACGCGGCGAAGCTGAGCGCGAACCAGCCGGAACGCGTCGCGGAAGACATGCGCCGGGCCCTGCAGGGCGACAAATACGCGGCGCTTCGCGTCGCCGAGACGTTGCCGCAGCCGGCCGCCGGCGGCGAGCTAATCGAACGCACCGACTACGGCCGCTGGATGATCTTCGCCGCCAATCTCGGCAACGGGATCGCGGCGTATCGGCTGAGTCTGTACTTCAGGAACGTCGACCGGCGCGACGCCGAGGCGTCGCGCTATCTGGCGATGGCCCGCGCCGCGCAGTACACGCCGCCGCGCCAGCTCGAATCGGGTCGTTGAGGCGCGGCCGCGGGCCGGCGCGAGCGCCCGCCGCCGGGCCGCGGCGGAGCGCGTGCCTACAATCCGCGCATGCTCGAAGCGATGAGAACGCTCGCGGAAAGATCGGTGCTGGAGCGCATCGTGCTCCTCGTCAACCACGTGCTTTCAGCCGAACCGCAGGCGATGGAGCGGCTGCGCGCGCACGCCTCGCGAACGATCCGCATCGAGTTCGGCGATTGGCCGGCCCTGCTGCCGGCGCTCGCGCCGCTCGCCTTTCGCGTCACGCCGCCCGGGCTCGTCGAGTGGATCGAAGGCCCGGCTCCTGACGCTGCCGACCTGCGCGTCACGGTCGACGCGTCGAACCCGGCGCTGGCGTTTTTCAAGCTCGTCGTCGGCGAACGCCCGGCGGTCAGCGTCGACGGCGACGCCGCCTTCGCCAGCGATGTCGACTGGCTGATCCACAACCTGCGCTGGGACATCCAGGACGATCTGGCGCGCTTCGTCGGCGACGCGCCGGCGCGCGAGATCGCGCGCTTCGGCGGGGCGATCGCCAAGGCGCTGCGCGAAGGCGCGAAGAAGCTCGACGAGCTCGCCAGGCGCCCCGACCGCCCGCGCGAGCCGCCGGCTGCGGAGCCGCCACCGCGATGAGGCGCATCGCCCGGATCGTCGTCATCTGGGTCACGGTCTTTCGCTTCGGTCTCGACGAGCTGGCGCTGTCGAGCTTTCGG